>JANWHF010000270.1 GCA_025450555.1 Tepidisphaeraceae bacterium
CGTTGAATTTGATTCCATGGGTTTGATGTTGAATGATAAGAACGATGGCGTCCAGTAGCGTGAATCTCGGTAAAATGTCACGAAATCCGGGCGCCGAATCCGCTTCTGAGATCGGCCCCGCCGCCTTGCCCTGGGGCGATTTATCGGACGGTTTGCTGACGCCCGGCACCCGCGCTCCCATTGCCATCTTTATCATCACGCGCAACGAGGAAGCCAATTTGCCCTATGCCCTGGCCAGCGTGCGCGACTGGGCGAAGGAAGTCTTCGTTCTCGATTCCGGCTCGACCGACAAGACTCGCGAAATTGCCGAATCGATGGGAGCCCAATTCTTCTTCCGCGAATGGGACGGATACGTCAATCAAAAGAACTGGGGACTGGACAATCTTCCCTTCACCGCGCCATGGATCTTCATCCTCGATGCGGATGAAGCGATCACTCCGTCTCTTCGCCACGAAATCATCCGCATCGCCATCGAAAACCGCTGCCCGGAAAACGGCTTTTACGTGAATCGGCATCTGCTTTTCATGGGCAAGCCGATCCGGCATTGCGGTTATTATCCGAGCTGGAACCTGCGCTTCTTTCGGCGCGGAAAAGCGCGCTATGAGCAGCGCGCGGTTCATGAGCACATGGTGACCGAGCCGCCGGTCGGCTATGTCAAAGGTGAGATGGAGCATTATGACCGGCGGGGGCTCGAGTACTACATCGCCAAGCACAACACCTACAGCACTCTCGAAGCGCGCGAGTATTACAACCTGCTGACCGGTCGCACCGCCGCCGCCGCGGGCAGCTTCTGGGGCGATCGGATGGAACGCCGGCGCTGGCTCAAGACGCGCGTCTGGCTCCGGCTGCCCTGCCGGTGGCTGGTGCGGTGGGTTTACATGTATCTCTTCAAGCTCGGCTTACTCGATGGTCGGGCGGGATTTCAGTTTTGCCTGTTCATCAGCTCGTACGAGCACCAGATTACGCTTAAACTGCGAGAACTGATGCAGCAGAGCTCCGAGCCAGACATTCAGCCCAAGAAGGATATTTCCAAAGCGCCGCCGACTGCGCCGGTGGAAATCAAGCCCGCTCCCCCTGTGCCGCCGCCAGCATCCTCACCTCGGCCGATTGTCCAGCGGTTTGATATGACCGACCGCACGCCCTATCGGCTGGATGAATATGCCAAGCGCGTGCTCTGGGAAATGACTCGAGCCACGCTCTTTCGATTCTCGCCGCGCCGGGCCTACAAGTGGCGCAACATGCTGCTTCGCCTCTTTGGCGGCAAGATCGGTCGGCATGCCGAGGTCCGCGCCACCGCTCGCATCTTCCAGCCCTGGATGCTGGAGATGGCCGAGTGGAGCACGATCGGCGATTTCGTCGAAGTCTATAACCTCGGCCACATCAGCATTGGCAATCATTCGGTGGTGAGCCAGCGATCGCACCTGTGTGCGGGCACGCACGATTATCAATTGCCAAATCTTCCACTGCTTCGCCCGCCGATTCGCATCGGCGGCGGCGTCTGGGTCTGTGCCGATGCGTTTATTGGGCCGGGTGTGTCGATTGGCGATAACAGTGTGGTTGGGGCGCGGGCTGTGGTGACGCATGATGTCCCCAACGACGTCATCGTTGCAGGAAACCCGGCGAAGGTGATTAAGCCGCGCGTCATGCGATCGGAAATGGCTGTGGTCGCCCAAACGCTGGCGATTCAACTGCCGCACGCCACGGAAGCGTCGGCGGAAAAAGCCGCGGAGAAATCCGGGCCCGCGCCTTCGGATCCGGCGCCGAGCGAAACTTCAAAATCAGATTCGGTTACAGCTTCATCCGTTTGAAAATAACTTGCGGGATCGAGCGGATGATCAGCATGATGTATCGCCAGAACCAGGGGGTATAGATCTTATTTCTGCGATGGCGCACCGCCTTCCACATATCGTCGGCCACTTTTTCCGGCTTGGCCACCAGAAACAGCCCCGGTAAACCCCACGTCATCGCGGTATCGACGAACCCCGGCTTGACCGTAACGACATGAACATCTGACTTGAATAGCCGAACTCGCAGCCCTTCCAAATAAGTATCCAGCGCGGCTTTGGAAGATCCATAAATGTAATTGCTCTGCCGGCCCCGATCGCCCGCTACGGAAGAGACGGCACAAATAAAGCCGCTCCTGATTTTCTCAAACTGCGCGGCAAACTGCTCCATTAGAAGCATGGGCGACGTGAAATTCGTGTCGATGGTTTTGCGCGCCGCCTCCGGATTCTTCTGGGCTTCGATCTGATCTGCCATGAATCCATAACAGAGCACCACGCCCGCCAGTTGGCAGCCATCAGTAAAATATCCGTTGGCAAACTGCTCAAACGATTTGAATTTCAGCGCATCAAATTCGACTACGCGTGCCTTCGCACCGTATCGCACGCGCAGGTCCGCAGCCGTTCGCTCGGCTTCGGCCGTATCCCGCGCCGCGAGGATCAAGTCGGCTTTGTCCATCGCCCATCGGCGTGCCACCGCCTTTCCGATCCCTGATGTCGCGCCAAGAATCAGAACGCTTCCCGCATCACCCTTTGCACTCATGCCCGCGCTCCAATTCCCAGTCGCCGCGATAGCGAGGAGCTGAACCTGTTTTGCGGATCGAGACTCGCCTTCACCTTCTCGAATTCGCTCGCACGCGGATACATCGCGCGAAAACTCTCGGCAGTCATGCAGGCGTCCTTCGCCAGATAAACCCGCCCGCCATGGCGTAGCACGATGGCGTCGAGCTGCCGAAGCAGATCGACCGTTTGCGTGCCGCGATTGGGAATATCCAGCGCCAGCGTTTGCCCCGGCATCGGAAACGAGAGCATGCCGCCGCTGGCCGGCCCCATTGTTTTCAAGACGGCCAGGAACGAGGCGCTTCGCGCAGAGGTGAGCTTTTCTAAAAGCTCGAGCAGACAGGCGCGGGCGGTTTCGAGCGGAAAAACCGCCTGATATTGGAAGAACCCGCGACGCCCATAGCCGCGATTCCAATTGGAGATGGCGTCGAGCGGGTAGAAGAACGAGTCGTAATCGGCCAGTCGCCAGCCCGGAGGCTGTTTGTAGTAAAAGTGATTAAACAGCCGAACCGACAATGGCGAAACCGCAAAGCCCGGCAGGAAGAATGGAACCGCGCGTTTCTTCTTTTTCGGCGGCGCAAAGAGATTGTCGTGCTGCGTCTCCGACATCTCTTCCATCTTCGCGTGATTCGCGCGCATCAGCACCGACCGCCCCATCGCTCCATGACGGGCCAGGCAGTCGATCCACGCGACTGAATACTCATAGTCCTTGTCATTACGGGCAAACAGCTCCAACGCCGCATCCAGATTCGGCGCCTTCTGATAATCGACACTTAGATAGGCAGATGCGACCTTGCGCATCTTGATCCGCGCGCTGAGAATGACGCCGGTCAATCCCATGCCGCCCAGCGTTGCCCAGAAGGCATCGGTATTTTCGGTTCGCGAGCAGGTGAGAACCGTCCCATCGGCAATCAACAACTCGAATTGCTCGACGAAATTGGCAATCGATCCATCGCGATGATGATTTTTTCCATGCACATCCGCGGCAATCGCGCCGCCAACGGTGACAAATTTGGTGCCGGGCGTTACGGGAGGAAAGTAGCCGCGTGGCAGCAGGACTTGCAGCAGGTCTTCAAATGAAACGCCGCCTTCGCATTCCAAGACGCCGGTGCTGGGATCGATTGCCAGCAGCCTGTCGAATTGCGTCTCGAGCAGCACCGAACCATTTTCATTGAGCGCTGCGTCACCGTAACTGCGCCCCAGGCCGCGCGGGATCAATGTCTTCTGCGCATTGGTCGTGAGGGAGCGCACCTCCGCGATCTTTTCCGGCCGAAAAACATCGGCCGCCTGACAAGGCGAATTTCCCCACCCCGCCAGCCTCATTTTCTTTGCGCGAATCATGCGGGCGAGATGCTACTCACGACGCCGATTTTCGCCAGCGACGGACTCTGCCTCTCGATCAGAAATATTCCGCGATGCCCGCCACTTCAATCGGGTGCGGCTCATGTTTTCCCTGCCGTTCGGCGCACAGGCGCGGGCGCGGGAAGACTTTGCCGGGGTTCGATAGCCCAAGCGGATCGAAGGCAATGCGCACGCGCTGCATCGTCGCCAGATCAGGCTCGGCAAACATCTCGGGCATAAACTCGCGCTTTTCGATGCCGACACCATGTTCGCCGGTGATGGAGCCGCCGGCGCGGACGCAGATGCGGAGGATCTCGCCGGCCAGTTCCTCAGCGCGCTGCTCCTGGCCTTCGATGCGACGATCGTAGAGCACGAGCGGATGGAGATTGCCATCGCCGGCATGGAAGACGTTGGCGACGCGCAGGCCGGTCGCGGCGCTGAGCTGTTGAATTTCTCGCAACACGCGCGGCAAGGCCGTGCGCGGAATCACGCCGTCTTGCACGATGTAGTTGGGCGAAATTCGACCGACTGCCGCGAAAGCTGATTTGCGCCCCTTCCAGATCGCGGCCCGCTCGGCATCACTGTGGGCGATGCGGATTTCCCACGCGCCACACGCTCGGCAGATGTCGCTGACGTGACGCGTCAGCCAATCGACTTCTTCTTCTGTGCCATCCAGCTCGATCAGCAGCAGCCCATCGCATTGCGGATAACCGGCATGCACCGCAGCTTCGGCGGCGGCGATGCTCAGCCGGTCCATCATCTCCGCCGCGGCGGGAACAATGCCGGCGGCGATGATGTCGCTGACCGCCTGGCCCGCATGGTCGGTCGAGTCAAAAGCGGCCAGCATCGTCCGCACGGTTTGCGGCCGGCGCACGATACGCAGAACGATCCGCGTCGCGATGCCGAGTGTTCCTTCCGAGCCGACGAACATGCCGCACAGGTCATAACCCGGCGCGTCGCCGGTGGCGGAGCCGACGTGAATCAGAGAGCCATCCGGCAGCACGACGTCCATCGCCAGCACATGCGTCGTGGTGAAACCATATTTCAGGCAATGCGCGCCGCCCGAATTCTCGGCGACATTGCCGCCGATGGTGCAGACCGATTGGGAGGATGGATCGGGGGCATAAAAGTAGCCATACGGTGCGACGCGCGCCGTCACATGCGCATTGATCACGCCCGGCTCGACTACCACACGTGCATTGGCAAGATCAACCTCGAGAATGCGATTGAGCCGGGCAAGACTAATGACGATTCCGCCCTCGGCCGGAAGTGCCCCGCCGCTCAGACCCGTCCCTGATCCGCGCGCGACGAATGGCACGCGATGCTGGTGACACAGCGCAACGATCTGCTGCACCGCCGATGCCGATTCCGGCAGTACGACTGCCGCCGGCACTTGGCGGAAATTGGTCAGGCCATCGCAGTCGTAAGTCCGCAACTCCGCCGGCTCGGTCAGAAGCGACCCGCCGGCGACCAGTTTCCGCAGAGATTCAAGAAATTCAGGAGACGTGATGGGCTCCCGCTAAGTCTCAAGACATATTATTCAAAGACGAATTCCTGCCGATCGGCGGTGTTGAAGTATACCGTCGGCACTGGCACATCCAGCAGCCGAAGATACAGGCATAGCTGCCCGCGATGATGCACCATGTGATTGAGGCTCCAGGTGCGATAGACCATCCACTTCGGGCGGGTGACGAAGACTTGCGCGCCATTGCGCATGGTCCAAGGCCGATTGATCGTCGCCGGATCGAATTTCGCCACGGCCTCTTTCAAAGCGGCGACATTGCTGTCAAATCGCTCCAGCAGGTCGGCTTTGCTTTTGAGTTCCTTGGGCGGGCGCGGCGCGTTGGCGGCATCCAATTCATCCTGCGCCAAAGCAAACTGCATCCACTGCGGCAGATACGCAACGTGCAACGCTAGATTTCCCATCGCCATCGATTTGGCATGCGGCTTCCAGCCATACTTATCTTCCGGTAACGCTTCGAGCACGCTGCGCGTCACCTTCAACTCGCGATCGAGATCGCTGAAGAGGATTTCCTTAAGATCCATGATGATGCTCCAATCGGGTCCAATTTTAGCCGCACGCCAGCGGGGCGCTTCGAGCGGGGCAACCCGCATTTGCTCCATTAAAGCGCCGAGCAACGTAACTTGCTCGTCGAGGATTGATCTTGCGCTCCAGACCCGCTGGACGCGCTCCGCAGGCGGAGCGGCTAAAAGGGGCTGAAATGCGCCATTGCACCGGTGGTCGTTAATCGGCAGTACGATACACTTCGCCCGCAGCCGCGAGCGCTTTGCCCTTTTCCGGAAGCAATGTTTCCATCGCCGCAAGCAACAGCGTGACGTTCGGCTTGTTGCTCGATGTTCCCATTAATCCGATGCGCCATGCTTTGCCTTTGAACGGCCCAAGCCCTGATCCGATTTCGATGCCGAAGTCTTCCAGCAGGCGCTTACGCGTTTGGGCATCATCGACGCCTTGCGGAATCATGACGGCGTTCAGCGTCGTCAACGACTGCTTGGGAATGTATCGGACACCAAGTGATTCCAGCCCCGCGCGCAAGGCTCGGTGATGAAGCGTATGACGTCCGATGCGCTGCTCCAGCCCTTCTTCCAGGATCAGGCGCAGCGCTTCGTACAGGCCATAGGTCATGTTGATCGGCGCGGTGTGATGGTAGACGCGCTGTTCGCCCCAGTATTGGCGGACCATCGTCATGTCCAGATACCAGGAGGCGACTTTGGTTTTGCGCTTGTCCATCGCCGACACGGCGGCTGCTGAGAAAGTGATCGGGGCCAGGCCAGGCGGACATGAAAGGCACTTTTGCGTCCCGCTGTAGCACGCATCGATTTTCCATTCGTCCACGCGCACGTCCATCCCGCCCAGCGAGGTGACGGTATCGACCAGCAGCAATGCGCCGGCTTCATGAACGAGCCTGGAAATTTCTTCCAGCGGTTGATGAACGCCAGTCGAGGTTTCGGCATGAATGATGCCGAGGACTTTTGTTTTGGGATGAGCCTTGAGTGATTGCGCGACTGCACCTGAGTCGATAACGGCCCCCCACTCGGCTTCGATGCTGTGAACGGTCGCTCCGGCGCGCTGCGCGACGTCGCGCATGCGCGTGCCGAACACGCCGTTCACGCAGACGATCATTTCGTCGCCGGGCTCGATCAAATTGACCACCGCGGCTTCCATGCCGGCGCTTCCCGTGCCGGAGACGGCGAGGGCCAGCTCATTTTTGGTCTGGAAGACCGCGCGGAGCATTCGGCGGGTTTCGTCCATGATCTGCAGATATTGCGGATCGAGATGGCCGATGGTCGGAGCGCCCATTGCCGCCAGCACGCGCGGCGGGACGTCGCTGGGGCCGGGGCCGAGCAGAATTCGCTTTGGCGGCACGAGCGGAGCAGCCGGTTGGTTTGTCACGTTGGTTCCTCGAAGAATGACCGGCTGCATCATGCGTCAGAGCCGGCGCGGCTTCAAGGCTTGGCCGAGTCAACCTGAAAGCCGCGCGTGCGGGATCGCTTTCTAGCCTGCATGGCATGCACAATCGCCGGCAGCACGGAGATGACGACAATCGCGATCACGACGATCTGAAAGTTTTTCTGCACGATTGGAATCTGGCCAAAGTAGTAGCCGGACAATGACAGCAGCGTCACCCACAGAATCCCGCCGCTGACACTGAAGGCGGCAAATCGCCGAAAAGTCATCCGGCCAATGCCCGCCACGAACGGTGCAAAAGTCCGCACGATCGGCACAAATCGAGCCAGGATGATCGTCTTGCTGCCATGCCGTTCATAAAAGGCATGGGCTTCATCCAGATGCTTGCGATTGAGCAGCCAGGAAGACTGCCGGCTGAAAACCTTGGGGCCAAGGCGAGAGCCGATGGTGTAATTAAGAAGGTCACCGCAGTTGGCGGCCAGGCACAGCAGCGGGATGACGATCGGCAGCTTGACGACCGATCCGCTTGCCGCCAGCGCACCCAGGGCAAACAGCAGTGAATCGCCGGGTAGGAATGGCGTCACCACCAGCCCCGTCTCGCAAAATACAATTACAAAAATGAGCAAATAGAGCTTGTCGCCCAAATGGGCGGCGGCATCATTGAGATGCTTATCGAGGTGCAGAAAGAGATCGACGATCGTGTGCAACCAGCCCATTGATGCCCTCTACGCCGCTCGCCCCCTCCGGTTCAGCGTCCGACCGGGCGTGCGAGGGGGTGCTTCATAACGGAACGCGTAGCGGGATACAACTAAGGCTTTATGTAGCACAGCCGCCCTCGGCTGTGATTCGACCGAAGGTCGAAGGCCTTTGCAGAGAAACACACCCGAAGGCGGCTGTGCTACATAGAATGAGGGATTTTCACCGTTCCCGTCTTATCGGCCGATAGTCGAAATAGCGGCTATATGTGTCGATCGCACGCTGCTGGCCGTGGTTGATTCGCCTTTCAGGCGGTCTAGAATCGCCTGTGAACTGTAATGCAGAATGGGCGTAAGGATTCTTGCGGCATCAGGCAGAGTCTGGAGCCTTGGAGCGCAAATCGAAGGATGAGGGGCCGGGTCTCAAAGAAAGCCCGGCCGACAGGAGATGGACATGTTTGAACGGTTTACGGATCGGGCTCGCAAGGTCATGGCGCTTGCGAATCAGGAAGCCCAACGATTCAACCATGAATACATTGGCACCGAGCACAT
Organism: Tepidisphaeraceae bacterium; assembly: GCA_025450555.1. Taxonomy (GTDB): domain Bacteria; phylum Planctomycetota; class Phycisphaerae; order Tepidisphaerales; family Tepidisphaeraceae; genus JANWHF01. The sequence goes on from JANWHF010000270.1 coordinate 8,577, forward strand.
CCTGCTCGGTCTGGTCAAGGAAGGCAGCGGCGTCGGCGCGAACGTACTTAAAAACCTCGACGTGGACCTGCGCAAGGTTCGCATGGAGGTCGAGAAGCTCGTGAAGAGCGGCCCCGACATGGTCACGATGGGCAAGCTCCCGCAGACGCCCCGCGCCAAGAAAGTCATCGAATACGCGATTGAGGAAGCTCGGAACCTCAACCACAACTACGTGGGCACCGAGCATCTTCTGCTCGGATTGCTCCGCGAGCACGACGGCGTGGCCGCCCAGGTGCTCATGAACCTCAACCTCAAGCTCGAGGAAGTCAGGGAGGAGGTTCTGAATTTACTAGGAGCTGGTGTGGAAACCGAAGAACCCGCACAGGAAAAGCAGGGCCAAAAAGGCAAGAGCAAGACCCCCGCTTTGGACAGCTTCGGCCGCGATCTCACCGAACTGGCGCGCGAAGGCCAGCTCGATCCGGTCATCGGCCGCAAGAACGAAATCGAACGAGTCATTCAAATTCTCTGCCGCCGGCAGAAAAACAATCCCGTGCTCCTTGGCGAGGCGGGAGTCGGCAAGACGGCCATCGTCGAGGGCCTGGCCCAGATGGTCATCTCCAATAGCGTCCCCGAAATCCTGCACGACCGGCGCATCGTCGTGCTCGATCTGGCGATGATGGTCGCCGGTACCAAGTATCGCGGACAATTCGAAGAACGCATCAAGGCCGTCATGAACGAAGTTCGACGCGCCAAGAATGTGATCCTCTTCATCGATGAACTCCATACGCTGGTTGGCGCCGGCGGCGCTGAAGGCGCGATCGACGCCAGCAACGTGCTGAAGCCCGCGCTGTCGCGCGGCGAGATCCAGTGCATCGGCGCCACGACCTTCGATGAATATCGCAAATACATCGAAAAGGACGCGGCCCTCGCCCGGCGATTCCAGCCCATCACGGTGGACCCGCCCAGCAAGGAAGATGCGATTGCGATTCTCAAGGGTCTGCGCGATCGGTACGAAGCACATCACCGCGTGCAGATTCTGGATTCGGCCCTCGAGTCGGCTGTCGAGATGTCAGACCGGTACATCACCGGCCGTTGCCTGCCCGACAAGGCCATCGACGTGCTGGATGA
>JANWHF010000271.1 GCA_025450555.1 Tepidisphaeraceae bacterium
CCAGCCCATCGCGCTCGGTCGGCCCCAGCTCGACGATGAGCAGGGCCGGATCGACACGGGTGATGACGGTTGCCGCGTCCTCCAGTCCGCACGTCGAGACCTGATAACCTTCTCCCTCCAGCACGCTTGCCATCATGACCCGGCAAAAGGGGGAAGGATCGACTATAAGGATAGACGCCACCGAACACTCGTCCTTTATCGCATGATGCCGACTGAGTTTAGACTCACTGCTGTTGATATTTCGGCAAAGACGGCAAGCGTCTCAAGCCCGTTTCTTATCAGGTCAGGATGCTCCGTCTCCGCAAGGGCCGATAAGGAGATCCTCTTGTTAAGGACGCACGTGGTATGGCAGTATGCTCGATCTAAGTGTGGCCAAAAGACCTCATCATGCGCGAAAGTTGCAAAGGAACTGAAATGTCCTTCGTGCGGTCGGCGATTAAAAACTGGCTTCGTTCCCGCAACATCGTTCTAAGCAGGCCGCCTGGGCAATTTGATATCGGTCCAATCAGGCTGGCGCAGGCCCGGAGGCGAGGGCTCGAAGTTCGTTTTGCAGTCGATGGTGGCGCTGCGGAGGGTGCTTGGGCGCGGGAATTCAAATCAGTTTATCCCGATTCACAGGTCCTTTGCATCGATCCACGACCTGACGTGCAAAAAGCGCTTTCCGCGCTGGGTGATAAGCTGCCTGGAATTCACGTTGCAACGGCACTGCTGGGCGCGCGCTCGGGTGAGGGAGTTGAGTTTCACGAGCACGGCGAGCAAAGCTCTATACTCGGACTTGGATCGGGAAAGCAATTTGGTCAATCGGTCAGAATGAAAACCACGACTCTGGATGAGTTGATTCTGCAAATGCATTTGCCGTGGCCTGATTTCCTCAAGCTCGATCTTCAAGGTGCTGAACTGGAAGCCCTTCAAGGCGCGGCGCGTTGTTTATCGTCGGCCAAGGCCGTGCTTCTGGAAATCAGCTTCCTTGCCATCATGGAAGCAAGCCCATTGCTGGCCGACACCCTGCTATTCATGAAAGAACGGGGATTTCTCTGCTATGACATTTTCGCACTATGGCATCGCCCCCTGGACGATGCGATGGCGCAGGGCGATTTTCTTTTCGTTCCGGAGCGGAGCCCACTCCTTGCCGACAAGAGATGGGCTGCGGAGGACGCTTTTTAGCCGCGCTCTAACTATCCAGCGCGCCTTTGCGATCCTGAGAAACGAAGATCAGGTTGGCAAATTCATAGGTTTGCTTTGGCTCGTGCCGAACGAACCGGCCGGACTGGAACAGGTAAGGTGAAAAACCCAATTGCATCAGGCAATCAACCACCCGGCGAGTCCGGCCCGGGTTTGCTTCATCGTCACCGGCCTCGGTTGAAACGATCGGTTGATATCGGGAAAGCGATTCCCGCCCACCTTGCAGAATGTCAAACTCCGCGTTTTCAGCGTCGATCTTGATGAAGTCCGGTTTGGCTTTAGTGTGCTCGATGTAGTCGTCCAGCGACATAGCCTTGACATCGTATTCCGTGGCAGGAGCGTGCGTACGCACATCATGTTCGAGACGCCCAGCCCCCAGCGAGTTATATGCGGCGAATCTCAAGCCAAAATCGTGGAATCGCAGGAGGCCGGATTTTTCGTGGAGTGCAAGATTATTCAGCGTGACATTCGCGCAACGAGCCGTGTTGGATTTCAGGATTTCAAATGTTGTGCGCGTTGGCTCGAAGGCATGAACAGCGCCTGCCTGTCCCACGATATGTGAAGCAAGCAAGGTGAAATATCCGAAGTGGCCCCCAACATCGAAAAATGTTTGTCCGGGCTTGAGACATTTCAAAAGAACTCGGCTGAGGTCTTCTTCGAAGAACCCGTAACGAAAGATCGAAAATGAAACCAGCTCTGGGAGAACAACGTGCATTTGATCTCCCCAGAACGTGCGGGCGGTCAAATTCATGGGCTCGTCACGGCGAAGCGCCATGAATTGAGCGATGCTTGAGCGGACCAGCGATCGTGGCATCTGGAACAACTTCGACACTCGGGATAAGCGGAACAGGCGGGCGCGGCGATCGAGTTCTTTGAGATCGTTTTCAATGGTTGCATTTGCCATGATTCAAAATCAGAAATGGCCGAAAGCCATCAGTGACTCCGCCGGTGGTACACATACTTTCGAAGCATCCATGGATACGCCCAGAAGCTGGTTACCAGCGAGGTTGCCGGTGCGCACCAGGCGACGCCCTCAACGCCAAAGAGTTTGGCCATAGGAATTGCAAATGCAAGATTCAGCACGGCATGAATTACGAAGAACCAGACCTGCGGCTTGAGAACTTCGGCCGAATTGAGCACGGCTGCCCGACAATCGACCCACGCCCGCGCAACGAACATTGCCGTAAACGCAAGCACGAGACTCTTCGAAATCACAACCGGCTGGCCATGGGTCCAAATCCTCACAATCCAATCGCCGCGCAGGAGCATCAAGGTCCCGAACCCCAGAACCAATACAAATCCCAACGTCAGGGAGAGCGCAACATGCCGCCGAACCCAACCGAGATCCTTCCGTCGCACGGCTTCACCGTAAGCCGGCCAAAGCGGGGCGAGCACCATCATGAAGACGCCATACGCGACGAGGAAAAGTCTTCCGAGCAGGGCATAAGCTGTGACCTGCGATGCCGACAAAACAAGTCCGATGACCAGCTTGTCCGACTGGTAAATCGCCAGGAGCGACGCGTTGAGGCAGAAAAAGATGATGCCCTGCGAAAGCGTGGAACTGAGGTAGGACCATCGAAACAACGAGATGGCCGGGCGCAGCCAGGGTTTGTGCCAGCCCAGCAGCCAAATCATGTTAATGATGCGCAGAAGGATTGGAACGCCGTTGATGACCAGAACGACCCCGACGATGCCCCACGGCGTATGGATGACTGCGAAGGAAGAGACGAGGATGAAAATTCGGATCGCGGCGTCCCAAATATTGTTAGTGTAGAGTTCCTGGTAGGCGCAATAAATTGCCGAAGGCGTGTCCACCATCGCCCCGACGAGCATGGTGATGCCGATCGCCAGGGCGGCCCATCGGATCTGGTTGGCCAGTGCGGGATTGGAGACAGGAAATATGGACTTCCATGGAATCCAGGGCGTGACGATGCAAATGACCAATACGCCGATGCTGGCAATGAAGACCTCGGCGAAGAAGACGGTGGAGACATAGCTGCGCGCTTCTGTCCTGTCGCCGCTGACGTGGCAGGCCGTCAACTTGTTCATGAGGCCCATGCCGATGCCAAAAGTTGACTGCCCCAGCCACATGGCCAGAGCGCCCAGGGCCTCGTAAAGCCCGTATCCCTCATTGCCCAGGTAACGCAAAAAAAGCGGGAGCGTGATCAGGGGGATCAGCAGGGACAGCGGGCGTGTCAGCAGAGCACTGCCGATGGATAGAACGAGCCGGCGCTGTCGCTCGGCACGATGTGACAGTCGAAGATCAATGGCCTCAGCGGTCGCCTCGGTGACCGGGACGCCAGCCGCCTCGGCAATGGCCGTTGCGTCCGGCATGAAGTCATCCGACACGCGCCCCTCCGCCCGTTGTTGAAGTGGCGCTGGCCCCGCCGGGGGCCGGTTCCCGCGCCTCGAACGGTCCAAACACCTCCTGGACCTTGCGCCCGCGCCAGCGCGCGGTATCCAATGCTGCCAATGCATAACGTCCGCCGGCGATTTGGCTGGCGCGGTAGAGAAGCCTGCCAATCCGGTGTTTGACCGAGGGCGCTCCAAAGAAGGCGAACTTTTCCGAGAGATTCTGCCCTTCCTGATGGTATCGCTGGGCCCAGGTTTGGCTCACGCCCTTTGCGTCAGCATGTTTTCTAAATGCCGCCAGATACTCAGGAATGTGGCCCCATTTAGAGCCGGAATCGAGCATTCGCAGCCACAAGTCGGTGTCCATCACACAGTGCAGCGAAAGATCCAGCCCGCCAAGTTTTTCGTACAGGCTTCGACGGAAGAAGCAAGTTTGCTGGCAGACGTGTAACACGCCGGCGGCTGCCAAACGGCGGCTTTCACCCGGGATTCGATAGGCATGCTGAATTCGGCTCTGCTGGTCAATGCTCACGTGATAGCCGGTAAGTGCATCCCAATGAGGATTGCGATCCAGTGCGTGCCGCACTCTTTTAAGGGCCCCAGGCAATAGGAGGTCATCGCTGTTGAGCCAGAAAAGATAATCCCCCGTACAACGCTTGAATCCGCGATCAATGGCGTCCGATTGTCCTTTGTCGGGCTCGGAATGCCAATAGCTTATCCATGGCGCATAAGAGCGAATCAGATCGACCGAGCCGTCGGTGCTGCCGCCGTCGAGCACAATGTATTCGTGAATCTGATCGCGCTGCGAGATGACCGAGCGAAGCGTTTCCTCAAGGAAATCGCGCTGGTTGTAACTCGGCGTAACAATGCTCAACGTGACTGGCATTCAGCGACTCCAACCCATGCCCGGACAATACACGGATCAGTAATGAAGTTCGTGTTCGACCCATTGCTGAGCATCCAATTCAACAGGATCACGGTGGAATGCAAAATCGCCAACTGGCTCCAACGCCTGAAGCTGTGCGAGCTGAAGGGCGCGGACGCGAAGCAATAGGCCAAGCATGCTGGCGACAATAATTGCCGGGCATTGCCAGTTGAGTGACAGGGTCGTGCTCGACATCAAAAAGCCCCATATACCCATGCTCGACCCCATCGCACCTACGAGAACGAAGATGCGGTCGACACCCGATGAGATTACCTTCTGCCCGACCACGATCAGTCCAAAAACGAGACACAACATCGCAGCAAGCTCGGCGGGTCCACTTTCAGCCAATGAGGATGTCCACACGTTATGATGGTAAGAAGCTCCAAAATGAGAAACCTGATCGACTTCCTGAATTCCAAATCCGCGGCCAAGCAGGGGATTCTGCATCCAAAGCGTCAATTCGCGCTCGATGCCAGACATTCGCGTTTCCCACGGCTTGTTTACGTGCGGGCTCGCATCCTGGCCGGGCAAAAAGCTCAATGCCCGTTGCGTGACGTAGCTGAGGTAATCGTGGCCGGATGCTTTGGAGATTGCGGAAATTGAGACGATTGCCGCGACCCCCACCAGCAGCGACGCGACTGTAGCCACCACAAACGTTCTGACAAAATGCCTTCTATTCAGGAAAAACAGAGCATAAGCGCATGTCGCTAAGGAGCAGAGCCATTCACTGCGGTGCGGGAGAGCCAATGAGCCCAGCACGCAGACGATCATGAGCAGGATTGTCATCACGCGGGGAAATGCCCAAACGCCCGCTGCAAGCGAAAAAAGCAGGGTGGCTGCCGCGGAGCAACCATAGTCGCCGCCGAGCTTTGTATAGCGGAAGTCATTGAACGTGCCGTTCATCGCGACTTCGCTTGTCGTATGCGAAATGAAAACCATCGCGACAATCGCGCTGATGATACTGGTCCAAAGCAGCACGTAGAACACCACCTTGATGCGACCATAGCTATACGGGATCTGGTAAGCGATCATCGCAACCAGTGGAATCGTCAACAGGTTTCGCAGCGCCGTAACGCTCCACCTTAAGATGGCTCCATTGGAAGTCGCGCCCACGATCCCAATGCACGCTGACAGAAAGAATATTCCCAGGATAAAAGTATAAAACCGATGGGTCTGTTCGTTTTCCTGGCGGCGGCGTGTAATCAAAGCCAACCCGGCGCCTATGAACGTGAGCAAATCGAGAATATTGACGGGCAGACCCGCCACCGTCAAACGATAATCCATCAGCGCATTGAGCCCGGCGAGCGAGTTGAAGAGCAGCAGTAGGACCAATACGACCATCGGGCGGAACTCCAGGCGCAAACTCGGGCGGCGCGCATACGGCCGTCGCGGTTGATACGATTATGCCCTATCAAAAGATCGGTGCGTCTGATGAGGCTATGGCTCGGCTCGCCATTCAGCCCGATAACGTTCAGACATTAGCGGCTTATGATCAATTTATCGAGCAAACGCCATTATTTCTGGAATTGACGCAGAGAGGCTCGGGCGCAAAGAGAATACTCTAAGGTCTCGACGAACGTGAAAGACCGGTTGAACAAGTTATTATCGGACGGGCATCAATGAATTACCGAAAAATGTTGATCTTCACATCATCTGCAATTCCATCCGATCCGATTGGCC
>JANWHF010000272.1 GCA_025450555.1 Tepidisphaeraceae bacterium
GCTTGCGCGACGTTGTATGCTTGACAAAGGCGCGGTCAACGTCGCGCAAGCGCGACCGCTAAACTTTTGCTTTAACGTCGTCCTCTGGTGCGGTAGACTAACGCGTTGTGGAGCAGTCCATACCCCTTATTTACGCGCGGTGCTACGACGGACGCGCTGCGTCTTCCAATACCCGCATCATGGGATTGATCGTGGGGGTCGGTTGTCTGGCGCTGATGATGGTCGCGGCGACTCTGAAGCCCAGCCCTGATGGATTAGCAACACACACGCAACTGGGCCTGCAGAGGTGCGCTTTCCTGCAGAATACCGGTTTTCCCTGCCCCAGTTGCGGGATGACCACCAGCTTCTCCTGGTTTGCCCGAGGCAATTTCGTCGCAAGCGCTTACATTCAGCCGATGGGGGCGATGCTGGCGTTGATTTGCTGCTGCTGCGTGTGGGGCGGGTTCTATATCGCGCTGACGGGCCGGCCGATTCATCGACTGTTGCGCAGGGTCCCCAGCCGATATACTGTCTGGCCTCTGATTTCCCTGGCGGTGGCGGCCTGGGGATGGAAGATCTTCCTGCATCTTTCAGGGCATGACGGCTGGTAGCGGCGTTCGCGAACTTCGACGGCTCATCATCAAAGGAACGGCACCATGGGAAGCGCTCCAAATATTCAGTCCCGGACTCGGAACTGCGCGATATCGCTCGCGCTGCTGTTGGCCATGGCAGGGCTGTGCGGATGTGGTTCACTGGGCGCCGTTCTCAATGCCCTGCCGCTCGCGCCGATCCAGGCAAAGTATAAAGATCTCCAGGGACAGAGCGTTGCCATCATGGTGTGGGCCGATCGGGGAATCCGCGTCGATTTTCCTCACGTTCAGCTTGATGCCGCCAACGGAATCCAATCCAAGTTGATCAAGGCCAGGAAAGATAACAAGGATGAGCTGAAGGACACGCGCTTCCCCTTGAGCGCGGCAACCGTCGTTCGCTTCCAGGAAGATCATCCGGAATGGGCTGCCGACAGCATCGAAGAGATCGCCCCGCGCCTGAAAGTTTCGCGGGTGATCTATGTCGAGATCGACGGCCTACAAACGCGCTCCGACTCAGCCGTCGATCTGTTCCGCGGCACACTGACGGCAACCGTCCGCGTGGTCGAAGTCACCAACGGCAAGGCGCGCGTGGTCCACACTGAAGAAAATATGCGCAGCATTTATCCCGAGAAATCCCCCGAAGAAGGTATTCCCAGTATCGGCGATTTTGAAACCTACCGGCAAACGGTGGATGAGTTCACAACATCCGTGGCGAATCTGTTCTACACGCATCCGAACCCTGAGAATTGATTCGGCATGATTGGCTCCAGTGACGAGATTACAACTTTGACCCTTCAACCGGGAATCAACATGAACTCATCTCATCATAAAGCTTTTTTGTGCTTGCGCATTGCCTTTCTGATTTCCTTCGCGATCTGCCTGTCCGGCTGCAGCCTGCTGGGCGCGGCACTTTATAAGGTGATGCCCGAGGAGAAAGCGGAAGCTCTTTATGTTCCGCCGAAGGACAACATGCTGGTCCTGGTCGAGAACTACCGCAATCCGGCTTCGATGCAGATTGTGTCGGAACTGCTTGACCGCCAGGTGACCTATCAACTGGTGCAGCATCACGTGGCGCCGATCATCAACCCCGATCGGCTCATCGATTATCGTCAGGCCAATTCAAAGAAGTTTTCGAGCATGCAGATCGCCGCGATTGGGAAAGCGCTGGGAGCCAAGCAGGTGCTCTATGCCGACCTCGTCGAGTTCAAGACCGAGGGCGCGATTGGCGCGGGCATGGCCAAGGGTCAAGGCGAAGCGCGCGTAAAAGTAATCGACGTCGCAACCGGCGAAGTCCGCTGGCCGCAGGATATCGCCGATGGGTATCCGGTGACGGTGGAAACGCCTTACATCGCGCTTCGCGAGGGAGCCAGCGAGCGCACCGTTCAGGAGCAGGTCGCACAGAAAATGTCGGATGGCCTTGCTCGACTTTTCTACGGTGCCGAGAGCGATCGTATGGAACCCCATGCGCCCATAGCCCCGGTCGCCGGGGAATGAGCTAAGAGTAGCCAAAGCATAGGTTTATGGCTGCGCTTTGCGTGAAGCAGTGAACTGCACAACCTATTGCTCCGCCATCATTGCCAATTGTTTCACATACCTGGGAACGGTATAATTCATTAGTGCTGAAGGAGGCCAGTACGGAGAACGGCCATGAGCCAGGTTTACAATCCTGAAAGCGATATCATTGCACGCATTGAGCGGCTTGAGTTGGAGGCGCGCGAAGTCAGGCGTCGCATCGATCACGTAGGCGGACCTGAAGACCGCCGCGTGCTCAATCGTCAGCTTGAAGAGATTAAACGCGAAGTCGCCCGGCTCCAGTCGCGGCTGCCTTAACGATTCTGATTCGCAATGGTATTCAATCGCGAAAGGACCCGATGAGGGTCTTTTCTTTTTCGAGTTTGTTCATAGCCGCTGCATAATACGTTCACATGAGCATCACGCTCTCGATCCTTGCCCTCACCCTCCTGAGCTTAGCGATATCGTGGATCGCCACGCTTGCAATGAAGCGGATTGCGCCGCGGCTTGGATTTGTCGATAAGCCGGGCGGCAGAAAGATTCACGCGAATCCACGCCCACTCGGAGGCGGCGTCGCGATCTTCCTGGGGTTTACGCTACCCGTCCTGGCTGGCCTGGCGGTGGTTCATTTCACTGAGCCTTCAAATTTTGCGATCGCACTGACGAAGGGGCATACGAATTATTTGGGCGCCTATTGGTCGGGCATTCGCGATCGCACGCCGATGGTGCTGGGCATGTTGCTGGCGGTGTTCGTCATGCACGTGCTGGGGCTATTCGACGATCGCAAGGCACTGGGCCCCTACTTCAAACTGTTCGTTCAGCTTTCGGTCATCGCCGCGCTGGTGCTGGCCAGTCGCGATCTTCGGGCGTTTCGATTTCTGAACGTGCCGGGAACAGGGGACCTGGTTTCGATCATCGTGACGATTCTGTGGATCGGCGCCATCACCAACGCGTTCAATTTCCTGGACAACATGGATGGCCTGTCATCGGGCGTGGCAGCCGTCTGCACGGCTGCTTTTCTGATCACGACCCTGCTGATTCATCAATGGTTTGTCGCGGCCGCGCTCGCGCTGCTTCTCGGCGCGTTGCTCGGATTTCTCTGCTTCAACTTTTCACCGGCCACAATCTTCATGGGTGACAGCGGCAGCCTTCTGATTGGACTAATCCTTGGATCATTGACAGTCCGCACCACCGCCCTTCGGCCCGGCGAACATTTTGGCGCGGGCTGGTATTCGGTCTTCGCGCCAGTCATTGTGCTGGCGGTGCCGTTATATGACCTGATTGTCGTCAGCGTCATTCGCATTTCGCGCGGTAAGAGCCCATTTATTGGCGACACCAATCACTTCAGCCATCGGCTGGTGGGCCGAGGCATGTCGCGCCGGACGGCGGTGCTCTGCCTCTATCTGATCAGCGCCGCCACCGCCAGCGCGGCAATTGTGCTGCCTCATGTGCAATCGACCTTCATCGCTGTGGTGATTTTTGCACAGACGCTGCTCATCCTCGGGGTGGTGATGTTGCTTGAGCAGCATCCGCTGCCGGGCGTGCCGGAGACGGCGCAGGTCCAAGCGCAGCCGCCTGAAATCGGCACAACGCCTCCTCCGTCGATTCCATCCTCAACCCCCGCCCGCATCGCAACCGGCTCCACGATCCGCTAGATTCTTGATTCATGAGTCGAGCCGCCCGTTCAACTCGTCCCCATGCGCGGCCGCTGGAGCCGGAGAACGGGCATGGCAATTGGGAATGGGTGACACGATTCGCTCTGTTGTTGACGCTCGCGCTGGTGATGTGTCGCGCGTTGATGAGCGATTCGATTCGCGAGCCGGTTCCACCTACCCCGCATTCGCAGGCGGTTCCGCTGGCGCCAGGACCGGGCACCAGTTTAACGCTCGATTTGCTTTGCTGCCTGCCGGCGCTTTTGGTTCTAACGCGTCGCGCCTTCGACGGGAACTTCGGGCTGATCCACTCGTGGGGATTGGTGCCGATGCTTCTGCTGGGGGTGATGGCAATCGCCAGCGTGCGGTGGTCGGCCGATCGCTTTGCGGCCGTGGTTTCGGCGTCGCATCTGTTATGCGCGCTGATCCTCCTCTGGTCCACCGCGCAAATCGTCCGATCCTGGCTTCGCCTGCGATGGATCGGCGCCGTCTGCTTTGCGCTGCTGATTTCGCTTTGCATCACCGGCTACTACTACCGGCTCGCCGATTTTCGCGATCTGGAACATGACTGGCAGCAGAACAAGGCGCAAATTCTTTCTGAGCACAATCTCCAGCCCGGCTCCTATGAAGCCGGCATGTTCGAAAAGCGCCTGCTGGCGGGCGAACCGATGGGGTTCAGCACCTCCACCAACACCTATGCCGCCCTGCTGGTGCTGCTGGGCGTTTGCACCGCCGGGCTGGTGATTCAGCGCGTTTCAGATCGTGACAGCTTCAATTGGTCGGTGCTGCCGATCATCGTCATTGCGGGGGCGGTTCCGCTGATCTATTGGACGCAATGCCGCGCGGCATTTGTCACGCCGGTTTTGTCTGCAATTCTTCTGGCAGCGATTGCGATTCTTCGCCCCTGGCTCAAATCGCTCGCTCGCCCGCTATTTATCCTTGCTGTGCTGCTGCTGATCGGAGCCACAGGTCTGGTGATTCAGCATGGCATGCGCTATGGCACACTTTGGCATGTAAGCCTGAGCTTTCGCTGGAATTACTGGGTCGGCTCCTACCGTGCGCTGACCGAAGATCTGCCGGGCCATCGTTTTCAGCAGCTTTTCCTGGGCGTGGGCTGGGAGAACTTCGGCCCGCGATATCTGGCGCATCGGCTCGTGACCGCGGCCGAGGAAATCCGAGATCCGCACAACTTTATCATCCGCGTTTTCGTCGAACTTGGGATCGTGGGCGGGCTGCTCTTGATTATCTGGATGCTCAAACTCTGGTGGGACATGACGCGACCCATCGAGCCGGCCACTTCGGCGCATGCGCCGTCGACGCGTTTAGCGGCCGCCGGAGTAATCTGCACAGCATTTGTTGCAATTACAATCAATATCCTCCTATCGGTCGACTTCACCTCGCAGGGCGCGTACGTCTTTCTGGAAGTCGTGCGAAGGATGGTCTTCTTCGGCGCGATCCTCATCACGTTGGCCATTGGAACCTTCCGCGGCATCGCAACCCGACCCGCCGATGCCAGCGATAAGGATCTGCTGTTTGAGCCTGATGCGAGGCCCGCTCCGTGGATCCTGCGGGCGATTCTGGTCGCCCTCGGCACCTTTCTGATTCACAATCTCATCGAGTTTTCGCTGTTCGAAACCGGCCCGATGTTTATGTTTGCGCTGCTCGCCGGGTCATGCCTGGGGATCCGCCTCGAAGCGGCGCAGGCGCACTCCCAAACGAGATGGCCGAGCATCGTGAATCGGGCGGCGCTGAGCATCAGCGCGATCGCCTGGGTGGCCGCCGTCATCACGCTTTTTGTTCCCATCGCCGTTGCCGAGGGCGATGCGCACGATGCCGATGATTTCGTCCGCGCGGGCCAGTTCGCTCGCGCGGCAGCCGAGATGCAGCGCGCATTTTCCCTGGTTCCCTGCAATGCCGACTATGCCCTGCGCGCTGCCAACGACTTAGCCAGTGCCGGCAACGCGCCTGAACAAGCCAAAAGACTATACGACGCAGCCATTGCGACCGATCCCTCGTCCGTTTCGGCTCATCTGACGCGCGCTCAATTTGAACTTTCGCAACCCCATCCCGACATCGAAAATGCCCTGCAGGATTATCGAGCCGCGCTCGCGCTGGATCCGCGTAACGTGCGGCTGCGAATAGAATATGCTGATCGGCTTGCCACCTTTTCCCGTTCGCTTGATCGACCACAGTGGCGCAGTGAAGCGCTGCTGAACTACCAGCGGGCTCTAGACCTGGATCGCCAGCAACATCCCGATGAGCCCAAGCGACTTACCGCCGCCGAATTGAACAAAGTGCGCACCGCAATCGATTCGCTCGAGCGAAGCGAAAAATCTGCTTTATCCACCGACCCATCAACCGCTCATTAATCGGGCCCGAACCTTCCGGAAATCCTTATTTCTTAATGTTTTATAAACATTTGCGGCAACGCAATTTTGTTTCTACAATAGCCGCGCCGACAAGGAAGTTATGCCCATTCGAGTGTTATTGGTTGAGGATCACGACGATTCCCGCAATGCGCTATCGCGCCTGCTGGAGATGAGCGATTGTCAGGTCAAGCCGGCCGCCAATCTGGAGATGGCGCGGCACGCCTTGGCAAGCGGGACTTTTGACGTTCACGTGATCGATCTGGTGCTTCCCGACGGCTCCGGGTTCGAATTGATGGGCGAGTCGCAGCCCTGGCGTACAACGCCAACCATCGCCATGAGCGGACTCGATGATCTTCAAGCGACCGCGGACAAAAGCGCTGTCGATTTTTGCGATCATCTGCGAAAGCCAGTCGTCTTCAACGAGCTTTTGTCGGCGGTGCGCAAAGCGGCGACGAGCCGCCCTTCCGGTTCCGGCGCTGTAGCGGGCCAGGCCATTTCCTCTCAACAGTCCTTGTGAACGGCCGCTGTTCACGCCAACCTTTCGAGACAATTGTCGTCGTGATACGCTGCCCGCCACACAATGCCACCCGGTGAACCCGCGCCTATGTCCGAGCAACCCCAGGTTACAGTTTTGATGCCCGTCGCGGCCGCCCGCGATTATCTGGCCAGCGCGATGGAAAGCGTGCTGACGCAGACCTGCACGAGCCTGGAACTAATCTTGATCGACGATTCGAGTCAGTTGGATGATCTGATTCCGCGGCTTCCAAAAAACGATCAGCGGGCGCGGGCCATCGCCTGTCAGGGCAAAGGAATTGCCGATGCGCTCAATACGGGAATTGCTGCGGCACGAGGGCAATTTATTTGCCGGGTGGATTGTGATGATCTGATTCCACCCGATCGCTTTGCGCGACAACTCGCCTGGCTCGGCGAGCATTCGGACTTCGCAGCCGTTTGCGGCAGCATGTCCACCATGACTCACGACGGCCGATTCGTCTCCGACGTCAACAGCGCGCACAGGGCCGGCGAAATTACAGACGAGCTTCGCAGCGGCACGACGCGCGCCAGCCTCTGTACTTTTCTGATGCGCGCCGACGCGGTCGCGAAGACAGGACCTTTTCGGCGGTATTTCATAACCGCCGAAGACATCGATTTTCAGTATCGCTTTGCCGAGCTTTTTCGCGTCTGGTATGAGGCGTCACTGACCTACTGGTATCGGCTGCACGATGATTCCATCACCCATAGCCAGGCCAACGTGGCGCGCGTCTTTTTCCATCAAACGGCGCGGGGATTTCAGTCGCAACGCCAGAAGACCGGTCAGGATGATCTAATGCGCGGCACACCGCCCACGCCGCCCGCCGAAACGTCGCCACCGTATAACTCAGCGTCGGCGGTTCAGAATCTGCTCGTCGGCGCTTCCTGGGAAAAACATCGCAACGGGCGCAAGCTTGCCGCCATGCGACTGGGCTGGCGCGCTTGCCTGAGCCGGCCCGGAAGCTTGCATGCGTGGCGCAATTTGGCCGTGCTGGCGCTGAAGCGCTCTGGCGCGCGGTCGAAGGATTCCGCTCCGATCACCCCTCCTGCAACCGGCGCATGAACCAAGGCCATTCCCAATCCAGCCGCCGCCCAATCCTTCGGCGAATTGCCGGGCGCATCCGTCGCGCAATCTCGGTTCCGTTTCGACCCGTTGCATTCATAATTCGCGATCGACAAGCGCCCGCCCTGCATCATTACATGATGCACGAAGCAAGCATCCCCGCGCAAGTAAGCACCAAACCTGCGCTAGTCGTCGCGCCGCATGCCGACGACGAAACCTTCGGCTGCGGCGGGATCATGGCCCTCAAATCGGATGCGGGCGTGAGCGTGCATGTCCTGCTGCTCACCGATGGACGCAGCTCTCATACACATGTCGCGGGAACAAATGTGGATGAGCTGATCACGACTCGCAATCGCGAGATGATCGAAGCCTGCGGAATTCTGGGCGTGCCGGCTGATCGAATTCACTTCCTGAATCTTCCCGATCAGGGCCTGAGCCGCTTGAACCACGAGGCTTTTGTGGATGCCTCTACTCGGCTCGCAAATCTTCTTAAGCAGATTGCGCCCGCGGAAGTTTTCGTCAATCACCCATTCGATCGCCATCCCGATCACGAAGCCGGCTTTCGAATCCTCCAGCATGCGATCGCCCAATCAGGACTCACTCCCGAACTGTTTCATTACCCAATCTGGCTGATCTGGAAAGGACCCATGCACTGGACGCGCAAGCCAGCCAGTCTTCGCGGCGCGATGCGGATCGACGTTCGATCGGTGCAGGATCGGAAGGAGCGAGCGATTCAAGTGTACAGCTCTCAGCTTCCCGTTTTGCCGCCGGGATTTGTGAAGCAGTTTCAGCAGGGGTACGAGGTCTTCTTTCGCCAGTGATCAAGATGGCTTTGCCCCCGCTCATGTCCGGTTTCGGGGGCCGGTGCCCAGAAAATTTTCGCTCCCGGTACCCCACAATCGTTTGAACAATCACCCAATTTTGTGATATATTGAGCACTTCACTTCTGGTTCGCCGAAAGGAGCCGATCGTGCGTACCATGATCGAACAGGATCAAGGACCCGAGCGTGCCACCGGGCATCACATCCGCCGGCTGCACGAAGTCACCACCGAAGCCGACGATTATCCGCATTTGGACGACGAGGAGGTGCGCGATCTCCACACCGCCTGGGTCGAACTGGAGCGGCTCGATTTCGCCTCGCGCCACGCCGCCCAGGAATATCTCGAGCGTGGCGGGTGGGATCTTCACGCCCCCGCCGCCAGCATTCGCAAAGCGATTTACTTCGCGGTGCGCTCGAGAACGTTTCACTAAGCGCAGAGCAGAAAGTTTCACCACAAGGCACGGAGACACGGAGGTCCTGTTCTGCTGAAGTGCGCGCCGATGCGAGGGGCTGTTCGAACGCGTTTTGTAAAATTCTTTGAGGCTGCCCTTTGACTTCGCGTCTTGCGGTGGCATTGATTTCGTCGAATCCAAAGCGACCGCAAAGACACAAAGACACAAAGACGCAAAGGAAACGCCAAGAATTCTTTTATAAATCAATTTAATTGGCTCTCCTCACATAGGCCCGCGCTTCAGCAAAACCCGGCCTCCGTGCCTCCGTGCCTCCGTGGTGAATCCCGAATTTCGATGCTCCTGCTGCATCGAAAGACGCGTACGCATACACTGCAGAGACACGTTTTGCAGAAAAAGCACGGGAATTGCGAACCGCTTCCTGTCCACGCCGGGGCGTATTCGCGCCGCCCCGGATTTCCGAGAGCGCCTTTCGCCGCGCTCCCAGATCCGGGGTGCCGCGGCGATGAGACAATCTGCGAAGTGTCGCTCCGCGGCGCCGCTATACCCCGGCGTGGACAGGAAGCTCCCGATCGTTCCGCGCGCTTCATGTTGATTTCAGCAAAGTCTTTCATCGCTCTTACGCTCGTTTTTCCCGGGCTACCTTCGCATTCCTCTCAGCGATCATTTGATTGAGCGCTTCGTTGGGCGGCCAGATTTCAAAGGGACCGTTTTTCACGCCGGGGTGTTTGGACATCAGGGCGATGGCGTGGTTCAGGTCGCGGGCTTCGAGAAGCAGGATGCCGCCGAGGACTTCTTTGGTTTCCGAAAATGGACCATCGGTGACGGCGATCTTGCCGCCTTTCATGCGGAGCGTGACGGCATTGCGGGCCGAGTCGAGCGCTTCGCCGCCAATGAAATGGCCGCCCCGGCGAAGCTCGTCGTCGTAGGCGAAGCACTCTTCAATCATTTTCTTCGATTCTGATTCGGGGAGCCGGGCAAAGGCGGATTCGTCGTAGTAGCCAAGACAAATGTACTTCATGGGAACTCCTGATTCGGGGACTGTCCTTTATAAGCTGCTCGGCGCTCGTTGCGGCCGAGCGCTCACCCTTTAGTCGAATGAGCCAAATCGAAATCGACATCCTGGATGAATATTTTTTCCAGATAGGGATTTTCATTTTGAAATGACGATTCATGTCAATGTTGCAGGGTGAATCAAAGACGCGTGGGCTCTTTGTCGCAATGAGGACGCACTTGGATGGCGGTTGCCGGATTGCACTCATTTTCGGGAGGTCGGCGCGATGTGCCATTACCTTCGCTGCGGCCGCTTTTTACGCCATGTGTGCGAACGCCCGCAGAACCAATGCGAAGGTCATATCGGGCGAATTTTTGTGTTTGCTATATGTTTGGTATGAGGCGTGCTGTTCCAGATCCAAACAGTCACTGTGCGAGCTGGTCGCACGGCGACTGAGGCGGGTACGGCAAATGAGGCAGCTTCCGTTGAGCATTGCCGAAGGGCAGCAAGAGGGGCAAAAGGAATCGGGCATTACACATGTACGTCTATGAATATGAAAAATGCCTTGACGAGTGTCGCGCGGCGCTGGTGTCGCGCGAGGGTCGCGCGCCGCGCTCAGTCCGGAGCTGTAAGTGTTTGATGGCCAAAGCGTTGCATCCAATGATGGGTCGGGGAAGATCGCGCGGCGCGCAAGTGTCGCGCGCCGCGCGCGGGCACAGGGTGCACGTTGCTGCCCGGTCTGCAATGAGCTGGTCGACTCTATGTGAACCGGATGCCGCGGAATGTCACAGTTGCATTTTGTTGCATCGCGTTGCATCGCACGAACGAATCGCGGGGGTGGAGGGCGTTGGCGAGGTAGCGAGGCGGGCGGATTTGACCCCCATTCGCTGCGTCGATACAAAGTTTTGGTCGGTCAA
>JANWHF010000273.1 GCA_025450555.1 Tepidisphaeraceae bacterium
CAGCTATTTCGGAACGACCGGCGGACAGGTCTACGCCTCGGCCACTAGCGGAGATACGTGGGCTCCCATCGTTCGCGATCTGCCGGCGGTTCTTTCGGTCGAAGTGCAGACAATCAAATGATCAGAGTGGTTCTTCCGCATCATCTGCGAACCCTCGCCGGTGTCGGACGCGAAGTGCAGGTTGAAGTTGAAGGAGCCGTCACGCAGCGATCGATCCTCGATGCGCTGGAGGCGAGCTTCCCGACACTTCGCGGCACCATTCGCGACCACGACTCCGCCCAGCGCCGGCCGCTCGTGCGCTTCTTTGCCTGCGAAGAAGATTGGTCGAATGAGCCGCCGGACAAGCCGCTGCCGGATGCGGTTGCGTTTGGGCGCGAGCCGTTTTTTATCGTTGGAGCGATAGCGGGGGGATGATGCGCGTTGCTCGTGCGCGAATTAAAGGCCGGCCTCTTTCACCAATGTTTTGAAAAGCAGCTCCGCCGGCATTTGCCGAAGGGGAGTGGCACCCCGGCCGGCCCAAAGCGAAAGGAATTCGCTTCGCCCAGCTTTGGCGGCGGCATTTCGCAACGCGCGCGTGGCGGCATTCTGCCATGGAAACGGCAGAATGAATTCCGCGTGTTTTTCGATCTCCTCGATAAAGCGATTGGAAAGCCCACGAGCAGGTCGTCCGGAGAAAGCGAGGGTGATGACCGATTTGGCTTCCGGACGCCCGGTCATGATCGCGCGCTTGTACACATCCGAAGCGCTGGATTCCGGGCATGGGATAAACGCCGTGCCGATCTGCACGGCTGCCGCGCCCTGGTCAAGAAATTCTGCGATCGCCTTTCCATGGCGAATTCCGCCCGATGCAATAACCGGCAGCGAAAGAGAATTGCGAATCTGCTTGACAAGTGTCACCGCTGGCACAAGCGACTTTTCGTAATCATCCAGAAATGTGCCACGGTGCGCACCGGCCTCGGCCCCCTGC
Organism: Tepidisphaeraceae bacterium; assembly: GCA_025450555.1. Classification (GTDB taxonomy): domain Bacteria; phylum Planctomycetota; class Phycisphaerae; order Tepidisphaerales; family Tepidisphaeraceae; genus JANWHF01. The sequence continues at coordinate 968 of JANWHF010000273.1, forward strand.
GCGATAATCGCATCGACGCCGCTGTCGCGAAGGGCGATGGCTTCAGCCAGAGTCGTCGCGGTTCCTGCCACGATAGTGCCGGATGATTCAAAGTCGGCCAGAAGTTTTGCGCGCGGGATGCCGAGCGTAAAGCTGAAGATGGGAACCTTTGCCTCCAGCAACGCCGCCGCCTGCTCCTCGAAAACCTCGGCCGGCTTTTGCGGAAGCGCTGGCGGCGCTAATCCCAGCTCTTCGTGAAAGCGCGCCAGCAGCGAGAGCATCGGCTCCGGATCGCGATCCAGCGGCTTGGTTTCCTGGGCAAACAGATTGACCGCAAAAGGCCGATCGATCCGCGAACGAAGTTCATTGATCTGACGCGTGATTTCCTGCGGTGAAAGATAGGCTGCCGCAAGTGATCCAATGCCGCCGGCATTCGACACAGCGGCGGCCAGTTCCACCGTGCCCACGCCGCCCATGGGGGCGAGGACGATCGGATATTTCGCGCCCCAGAACATGCTTCACCTGCCGCTCGATGATTGCGACTTAATTCCCCGCACTTGGTTGAACGCATTCGATCCACCGGGCGGAATGGTCAGATATTGCCAATCGGAGCCTTTGAAATGCTTGGCAATCAATGCGATCTGGCTCGCATGCCACGCGCAATGCGCGCTGGATCGCACCAGTGCCTTCAAAATTGTATGGGGTTCATTGCGTATGAGAACTGTCTTGCCAAGATCCGCATCATTCAGCGGCGCAAGGGCGGCAAAGAGACATTTCCATCCCCGCTCCCAGAATTCCATCAATTGCGCCCGGCTCAATTGCCGATCTGCAAACTCCGACTCGCGATCGCGATTCGGCTTTTCGCCATCGGTTGTCACAAAATCGGTAAAGCGCGACAGGAGGTTGCCGGCAACGTGCTGCATCACCACCGAAATGCTGTTCTGCTGCGGATTGATTCGGCGGTGCAGGTCCTCATCTGAAACCTGGGCAATTGAAGCCTCTGACATCGACTTCGTCCGTGCAAATTCCTGTTCGAAGGCGGCGAGGAATTGTCTTCCTTCCATCATTGCGACTCCACAATTCAGTGAAGTCTGATGGTAGGCGACATGTTGGGGTCAAGCTGAAAGGTGAATTCGATTAGGGCGAGCTCGAATTGATTCATAGGCGACGATTAAAACAGAAGAGGGTGCGGACAAGCCGCACCCTCTTCTCGCCTCCGATTTTCTCCCCGCCGAGCTGCACTCTCTCCGCGGCACTTTTCTCCGCCCGCATTTTTCTCCAAGGCATTTTCAAACCTCTGGGCCTCTCCAGATTCCCAAAGGCTCCCCGAACGGGTCCCGCAGCCAGCGATGAACGCGGAGACTCTACCACATGAACATGAGAAGATCGTGAGAAGTCCGATATTTAATTGCATTGCGAATTGTTCGCATTTAGAACCTGTCGCCACATCATGCGGGCATGGACTGGCGATGCGGTTTGCGATATAGACGGCCCACGGCGATAGTTACGCGCCGCATCCGGCGGCATTGCGCCATCCGGCACAGGCGGTTTGTAAAGGGAAGGTCCATGCCCGTTTATCTAAAATCGATTCAAAAAATCTGCCGCTCAATGGCGATCTTGTCGGCCCTTTCCCTGAGTTGGACGGTGGCCTGTTCCGCAAGCGGATCTCCGGTTGATTCGACGGCTCAATCAGATCCCATCCTGTCGGCATCCCTGCCGTTGACGACCCATTCCGCGCCGGCGCCGACAGAATCCTCAGAGCTGTATCGGCCGTTTGATTTGTCGCCCACATCGGCATCCGCACTGGGCGCGCCTGCGCCGGTTCGGCTCGACTTCGATCGCCCGCTTTTTGCCGACGATTCCGATTCGGTTGTCAGTCAAATTCACCTTTCCCTCACCGGCCAATTCCTCTGGGGCCCGGTGGCTGGATACACACAAATTGCCGCGGGAGCCAAGAAGAAGACCACCAGTCACCAGCAGCCTCGTTTCAGCCAGCTTGGGATCAATCATGCCACGATTCCCGATCTGGAACTCGCCGCCACCTATGGGCCGCATCAGTTTTTCGTGGGAGCCCAAATAATTCGCATGGACGACCGGGCAAAGCTGGATAGCACCGTCGTTACCCACGGCCTTGGACTCGCTGTTAAAAGCAAGGTGAAGGACGACATTCAACTCGACTGGTATCGATTTGGTTATCGCTATCCGATTCCCATGTTCGAAGCCGACAACGGCGTGCCGACGCTCACCGTTACGCCACAGATCAACGCCGCTTTCTGGGATTTCTATTACCGCATTACAAGCGGAAAACTCAGAACGACCCGCCGATTCTCGAAGTTCACCGGGCAACTCGGAGTCGATGTTGACTGGCGTCCCGATGGCGGGCCGTTTTCGATCGGCGTCATGGGACTCGCTTCGCCGCCGCTCGACGCGTTTCCGTTTATCGTGGAAGGCGAAGTTGTCGCGCGATATCGGCTCGTGGAATCGAAATCGTATAGCCTGACCGGCTCGCTGGGCGTTGCTGCCGAGCGCATCGACTATCATGACACGCGGCTGCGGGCCAATCATATCCGCGCTGATTTTGGCCCGCTGCTCGTCGCCGGTTTTCAACTCAGCTTCTAATCGCTCTTGGAGGCTTCATGTGCCATCCTGACCGCCTCGTCACGTCCACATCTTTTAAGCTCCGTTCGATTCTCGTTCTCCTGATGATGGCAGGGGGATGCGCCAAAAACTCGCATCCTGCCGCCGAATCTTCAACTCACGCTGTCGCTTCGCGCAAGCCCAACATCGTCTTCATCCTGGCCGATGACCTGGGCTACGGCGACGTTGGATGTTACGGGCAAAAGCGCATCAAAACGCCGAACATCGATCGCCTTTCAAGTCAGGGCGTGCGCTTCACGCAGTTCTACGCCGGCGACACCGTCTGCACGCCTTCGCGGTGCTGCCTGATGACCGGCCTGCACACCGGCCACTGCAATGAGCGCGGCAACGGCGACGAGAGCAACCCGATCAATCAGCCGACGATGCCCGAGATTCTCAAATCGGCCGGCTACGCGACGGCAGGCATGGGCAAGTGGGGCATCGGCGAGCCGGGCACGCCCAATGTCCCGACCAACCAGGGCTTCGATTACTTCTTCGGCTACCTCGACAACGTCCACGCCCACAACTATTACCCCTCGTTTCTCTGGCGAAATAATGAAAAGGTAAAGCTGGAAAATATTGTCCCCAATGAAAAGCCCAACGGCGGCGGGGTCTCCAGCAACAAGGCGCAGTACAGCGACGATCTGTTCGCCCAGGAAGCGCTCAACTTCATCGACCAGCACAAGGATCAGCCGTTTTTTCTTTATTTGCCATTTACGATTCCTCATGCGAATGACGAAGCCGGGAAGCATGGCACCGAAGTTCCCAGCCTCGGCCGATATGCGAACGAGAACTGGCCCGATGTCGAAAAAGGTTATGCCGCGATGGTCACCCGGCTCGACAGCTACGTCGGCCAGATCATGGCGAAGTTGAAAGCCGACGGTCTCGATGACAACACGATCGTCGTCTTCACCTCCGACAACGGCCCCCACAAAGAGGGCGGCCACGACCCCGCTTTCTTCGATGATTGGGGTCCCTTGCGCGGCTTCAAGCGCGATATGTTCGAAGGCGGCATCCGCGAGCCGATGATCGTCCGCTGGGCGGGCCATACCCATCCGCATACCACAAGCGACTATATCGGCGGCTTCCAGGATTTCCTGCCGACCTTCGCGCAGGTTGCCGGCGCGCCGCAGCCGAAGCGCACCGACGGCCTGATCTTCATCCCCGCAATCGAAGGCGACCTTCGCCACCAGCTTCGCCATGCGTATTTATATTGGGAATTCTACGAACGCCAGACGTCGCAAGCCGTCCGCGCCGGAGACTGGAAGGCCATCCGCATCCCGATGCTCACTGGCCCCATCCAGCTCTACAACCTCCGCACCGATCTCCATGAGGATCACGACGTCGCCGCCCAGCATCCCGACGAAGTCAACGCCCTGGAAGAAATGATGAATGAAGCCCACACCGCGCACCCGATCCCCGGGCAACGCCGCAGGAGCTGAACGGGGCATGCGACATGGATCGCTCCGCTCCTGAAGGTCACCATCACCTTTGATTCTATTGTCAATCGAATTCGAAAGATTCGCGCGCTAAGACCAGCGGCCGATTTTGACCAATATTCAGCAGCAATCCGGCTTCCATGAAGCTGGCGACGAGACTGCTTCCACCATAGCTGACGAAGGGGAGGGTGATTCCGGTGACGGGCATTAATCCGGTGCAGACCATCAGATTGATAAACGTCTGGCAGGCCATCGTCGCGACGACGCCGACGGCGACGAGCTTGCCGAAAGGCTCGCGCGTGGCGGCGGCGATTTCAGCGCCGGCGGCAAAGAGCACCATGTAGCTCACAAGCAGCACCATCGCGCCGAAGAAGCCGAACTGCTCGCCGATCAGGGCGAAGATCATGTCGTTCTGCGATTCGGGAACCGTCTGGCCGACCGGAATGTTTCCAAAGCCTTTGCCGGCAAATGATCCCGAGGCAAACGCCACCATCGCGCGATAAGTCTGATAGGCCTTGCGCTGGCGCTCGTTGCGATTGTCGGCATCGAGCCAGGCATACACGCGCTCGCGCTGATATTTCTTCACCAGCACCGGCCCATGTTTGAGAACCGGAATGTTCTCGGACCCGCTGAACCAGGCGAGCGGCATCAGGAAAACCGCGGCAATGATGATCGTCACCAGATGCTTCACCCGCGCGCCCGCCACGAAAAGCATCGTCACCAGCACCGGCGGGAAGATCATGGCCATCCCCAGGTCCGGCTGTTTGAGGATCAGCACCAGCGGCACCAGCGCCAGCGCGAAAGGTCCTGCGAGTCCTGCGAACGTTCGATAGTTGGATCGATAGCGCAGATACCTGCCCAGCACCAGCACAAGCGCCAGCTTCATGATCTCCGCGGGCTCGATGCTTGCCGAGCCGAACTTGATCCAGGCATAGGCGCCATTCACGCTATGCACGCCCGGCACGTGCACCTTGGTGCCGATGACGGTGTAAATGATCAGCAGCAGGCTGATGACGTATAGTCCCCATCCCCACCGGCCGATTACCTGGTAGTTGACCGCCTGGAAAAGCAGCATGCAGCCCAGGCTGACGCCCAGGAAAATCCATTGACGATAGGCATCATGGTGACCACTCGCGCGATCGGAAGCCGCGATGCTGATCAGCCCCATCGCTGCCAGCACCAGCACCGAAACCAGCACCGGCCAGTTGGTTGCAATGGCCAATTGCTGCCAGATTCTGTTGAGGTTGAATTTCTTCATCTCATACAAACCAATCGGCAGCGAGTCCGCGCCGCGCTTTGGGGGCAGTGCATAAGACCCAGAGCGTTTCGCCCGATTTCACCTTGCCCTGTGCCGGTGGAACAAATACGGTCAGCACGCGCGAATCGGAATCGTCGGCCGGTGTGCAGCGCACCGCCCGCGAAAGCGGCGCTAAAGCGGAAATATGGCTGTCGAGCACCAGCGTCTCCAGAGCGATTCCATCTTTCCAAAGATTTAAAACGCGCTTCCACAAGATCATCGCCACAAGAAGCGTCAGAACACCAATGGCTGCGGCCACCGCTGCGCCCACGAGCCTTGGCCCGAGTGGATCGGCATGCTGAAGCATCGTCCAGTCTTCCGGATTCTCCGGATCCACGCAGATCGGCAGCACCGAGCCGACGGTGATGATCTCGCTCCATCCCGGCAATTGTCGCGGCTTGGTTTCGTATGGTTTCCCATGCCAATCGAATCTCAAGATGATCGGTGCATCGGATGGCTGCTTCTTGCCGACGACCGTCCATTCGTTGGCCTGAATGATCACCGCCTGAACCTTGAGCCCCTGCGTGGTCAGGAACCGCTGATGATGCCACTCGGCCACCGCGAAGCCCACCAGCACGACCGCAATCAAAACCAGCGTCGCGCCCGTCAGCCACGCGAAGCGCACGCCCGGCTCCATTCCCGCACGCCATCGCACGCGCGATGTCATCGCGCGCGGCGCGGCAGGTGGCACGGTTGTTGACGGCGGCGCATCTTCCATAGCTCTTTAGCCCAGTCCCGATTCAGCCCGCTGGCTGCAACGCCTTTCTAATCCATGCGTAGGCAATGGGGAAGCGTTGTCAGGTAAGACGCTGGACGCGGCAGGCGGTTCGGGAAACAATTCGTCAACATATTGCCGTTCAAAGTAGAAGGAGCAGCCAACATGAAGCGCGCAACCTGGAAAGCCATTACTCTCGCAGCCATCACGGCAACGAGTCTCCCCTTGTGGAATTGCTCCCGCGCCTTGGCGCACGATGACCCGGCGGAGCATGCCGGCATGATCAATCCGCACGGCTCCGATGCCGCGATGGAACATGCCGCCAGGCAGATGGCCGATGCGGCGCAGAATTTCTGGAAGTCGCTCACGCCCGAGCTTCAGTCCAAGGCCGGCTTCTCCTTCGAAGATCAGGAGCGCTACAACTGGCACTTCATCCCGCGCACACGCAAGGGCATCACCTGGAACGATATGGATTCCACCCAGCGCGCTCTCGCCCATGCGTTCCTTGCCAGCGGCCTCTCGCAGCGCGGCTACATGCAGGCCCAGACCATCATGAGCCTCGATCAGGTCCTCAAGGAAATGGAAAAAGGCCGCGGCCCGCGCCGCGATCCGGGCAACTATGCCTTCAGCATCTTCGGAACGCCTGGACCCGATTCCACGTGGGGCTGGCGCGTCGAGGGACATCATCTTTCGCTGAACTTCACCATCGCCCATGGCAAGGCGGCCGTCGCCGGGCCGGTCTTCTTTGGCTCCAATCCGGCCGAGGTGAAGCAGGGGCCGCGCAAGGGATTGTTCGTGCTCGATACCGAGGAAACCCTTGGCCGCGCGATCATCAAAAGCTTCGACGAATCGCAGCGCAAGCAGGCGATCATCGAAGTGAAGGCCCCCAGCGAAATCATCACCGGCAACTCGCGCAAGGCCAACCCCGGCCCACCGGTGGGCGTTGCCGTTGCGGACATGAAGCCGGATCAGAAGAAGCTGCTGATGGATCTGGTCGAGCATTATGCTTATCGCCTGCGGCCCGAGCTGGCCGAAAGCGATCTCCAACGCATCGAAAAGGCCGGCTGGGAAAAGATCAAATTCGCCTGGGCCGGCGGCATCGAGCCGGGCGAAGGCCATTACTACCGCATCCACGGCCCCACGTTCCTGATCGAGTTCGACGACACCCAGGACCACGCCAATCACATCCACACCGTCTGGCGTGACGCCGCCAACGACTTCGGCGAAGACATCCTGCGCGAACACTACGACGCCCACCAACCCGGCGACGGCCATGGCCATGACGCCGCGCCGGGACAATGAGCGCCTGCATGGGAAGGTGCA
>JANWHF010000274.1 GCA_025450555.1 Tepidisphaeraceae bacterium
CTGTCGGTCGTGGGGACGCTTTTTTACGGGATCTACATTCCGGGCGCCGATGCCTTAAGTCGGCGCGCGGGGCAAGCCGCAAGCATATTCCCTCATGCGGGTGGAGAAATGACGAGCCAAGTGCAGGTCAGTAATCGAAGCGGGCAGTAGATCATTCGCGGGTTGGTTTAGATCTCACATCGCTTACGGATCGAGGTTTGAAAAACGGTCCTGTTTCCCGCGCTGCTGGATGCGCCCCAGGTGGGCGGCTAAAAGGTGGGTTTACACGCGATGCGATGACCGGCGCGTTTTGCGAGATCGAAACCTATTTGTCGATGCTTGCATCGTCCTGCTCATTTTAGCCGCCCCGCCTGCGGGGCGCGTCGGACGGCGCATCATTACATTTCATCTTAGGTCGTTGAGCGAGGAAATACGCCAGCAATTCCGCGTGCGAATTGATCGCGAAGTGCCGGTAAATCTTGCCAATGTATTCGTGAACGGTGGGGGGCCTCAGCTTCAGATCGCGAGCGATCTTCTTCTCGCTGTCACCTTTCAGGAGTTGATCGAGCACTTGCTGGAGACGTGACGACAATCCTTGCCGGTTGTGCTGATTATCCATTGCAAGAACCGATCCCACCATCGGGGCGATCTGCTGATGGACCAGCGACACGAGCCGTTTAGCGTGAAGAGTCGGAGCACGCTGGCTGGTGTCCTGATGAACGCCAAGATGCGTGCAGAGATTGTTCTGCCCCCGGACGAAGGACAGGACGTAGCCGTCGTTGAAGGCCGGTCGGCGGTATTCATTCACCGCGGCCGAGCGATACCATTGCGAATCGGAGCAGAGCTCTGGCCGGTAAGCGATGGCGCGCCCGGCCTCCCCGAGCCGGCGGGCGAGAATGTCGATGCCCGGCATGGGCGCGGTGCAGGCGCCGGTGAGGTCGGCGGTATAGCGAAGATAATAGTTTCGAGCGGCTTCGTCGCGCCATCCAAAATCGACGGCCGCCAGGAATTGGATCGGGCCGGCGAAGCTGCTGGCATCCACTTCCGCATAATGCCCGACCGCCAGGCCGGTCAATTCAGTCAATCCGCGCAGCAAATGAACCCGCCAGGCGGGCGGAGTGTTCCACAGCTCGCGGCATTCGCCGATCAGATTAAAAGCGGCTTTGACTTCGCTTATGCGAAGCCGCATCGATTTTGACATTTCAGCCCTTGGCCCACCCTCCAAACAGAGGGATGAATACTCCAGCCCGACATTGCTATAGTGCCGCCCGCTACCCAAGGTTCGCGCACCCACTGCGCGGCCGGAGCCCGACAGCTATGGGGCACTTCTCCGTAGCACAGCCTTCCAGGCTGTGAACCGAAAACACAGGCTGGAAGCCTGTGCTACGTATTGTGCTATGCCGCATTGGCTATGGGGCACAGGGATAAATGGGTGCGGTGGGGTCGGCGGGGCGATGAATGCCAAGCAGGCCTCATCCGCTCCCTGTCCAGCGGTCTCAATCAATGCGCTCGCCACGCGCCGGTTGCGGGGAAATGAACATTATTTCATCGCAGGAATCTCAATCACGACCGGGTGGTCGCTCAACTCCAATGCAACCGTGCGCACGTCTTTGAGGACGTGCGCGGGATCCGTACCGACGGTGGGATCGTAGAGTTTCGCGGAGGGGTATGCCTGCGAGAATTCCACGTTCACATGATCCGAGCCGCTGGCTTTCTCATTCCAGACGACCAGTTCAAAAGCGCCATCGCTTTTTTGCAAAAACAGATCATGCACCGTGGCCGGCGCGGTGGGAATGGTGTAGGCGAGCGAAGCCGGATGCGCGATAGTTCCTCGATCGGCCAGAATCGTCGTGAGATTGTGAAGGTAAATTGCCGACTTCTTGGGCTGATAGTCGCTGTGTTCGATGCCATAGCCGGCGTCGGAGCCGCCGCCATCGCGAAGCATGTAGATGAAGGTGTATTTGAATCCTCGCTTGAATTGGGCGAGGTACAGGTTCAGGTAAAGGCGACCCTGCTGCTCTTCGGTTAGACCATTTTTTCCACCGGTGACCCAACCGGTTTCGGTGGTCACGCGCGGCAGCTTTTCCAGATCGGCATTTGAATATCCTGCAAATCCCTTGCGCCAGGTTTTGCCATATTCGACGTAGATTCCGTCGGTCCAACCATGAAAAACCGAATCGGCATTTTCCCAGGCCATGTTGTCAATGATGGCGGGCTTGCGGCAGATGTAGTTGTGGACATTCGCAAAGTCGGCGTAGCGCGTGCCATCGGGCATGAGCGTCGAAGCGCCTTGCGGAATGGTCAGATATTGCAGCCCCACATTGTCCGGCTCCGAGCCGCCGGCCTCGCTGGAAGCAAAGACCGGGTAATTCTTTAAGACTTCATCGGATTTGGCTGCCGCGTAATAGGCCGCCTGCCATTTGGCGACGGGAAGGAACGTCGAGCTGCCGCCGGACTTTTTTCCTTCATAGGTGACGCCCCAGTTGTTGGGTTCATTTGGGCCTTCGAGCGCCAGCAGTGCATCGGCCGCGGCAAGCTGTTTGGGCATGTCAATCAGCCGCGGGATTGTCGAATCATTTGGGCCGCTCATCGTGAGGACGACTTTGATGCCCGCCTGCCGATGCATCGCAATCCAGTCCGGCACGTGTCGCGCGCTGGCGTCATCGCGAATGTTGCGAATACCGGCAAAAGCAAGGCCCTTGGCACTTTGCTGCGGATCGTCGGCTCCCTGGCCGACGTGAGTGCACATGCCCAGCGAATTGAGGAAATCGGAGGCGCCGACTGATTGAACCTCGTCTGCGGCCCGGGCAGGAGAAATATTGATTTGTAATATCAGTGCGAGGACGAGAACCGACATCGCGCGGCCCGCTCGATTGCGAATCTTCATGCTTGATTGATACCTGCAATCGCGATAGGCGTTTGAACGTCTCCCTCCACGCGAGAAAAAGGGGATGAATACATTTTCTCCGCGAAAATGTACTTATCCCCTTTTTGCGGTCATCGCGTTCCACGACTGATAAAGAGCCGCGCACGAAGTAAGCGGATTGGTCGCGCCGCGCGTCCGGACCGCTTACTTCGTGCGTGGCTCTTTAATGGCAATCGTTGCGTTGATCCAATTTGTACGGCGCGCGTAGTAAACTCGCCTCACAGCTTCTTCATCGCCTCCTGAAGCTTGGTCAATTCCGCTTCCAGATTCGCAAGCTGATCTCGCGACTGCTGCACCAGCGCGGGCGGGGCTTTGGCGATATACGCTTCATTCGATAGTCGCACGTTGATGGCATTGATCTTTTTGCTGCAGTCGTCGATCGACTTCGCGAGGCGCTGCCGCTCAGCGTCCGCAGTGACCAAGCCTTCGACGAAGATCTCGCAGCCGGCGGCGGTGATGGTGGCGGCATCCTTTACCGGAGCGATCTCGGCCGCGACATTGGTGAGCTGGCAGGTGGCCAGCAGCTCGATCATTTCGCGGTTGGTTTCGATTTGTCGCGCGGGTTCGGCGCCGGCTCGGATTGAGACATTCACCGATTGCCGGGGATTCACCTGGTGCTCGTTGCGCAGGTTGCGGATGGCGCTGATGATCTCCTGCAGCTTGGGGAAAATGTGCTCGGACGTCTCGGAGAAATCGCCGACGCCCGGCCATTTGGCCAGCACGAGCCGTTTGGAAGACGGGCAATCGATCCGGCCAGGCAATCCGCGCGTGGGACGCACGTCGTTGAGCCGCCACCAGACGGTTTCGGAGATGAAGGGGATCATCGGATGCATCAGACGGAGCGAGCCGTCGAGGACCGATGCGAGCACCGTCGCGGTTTGGCCGCGGCGCGCTGAGTCCTTCAGCGCGGGCTTGATCGCTTCGACATACCAGTCGCAGAAATCGCGCCAGAAAAAGTCGTAGCAGGTCTTGGCGTAGACGTCGAAGCGGTAGCTTGCCAGGGCCTTGTTTGTTTCATCCACCGCGCGGTTGAAGCGCGACACGATCCAGCGATCAGCCAGGCTCCATTTCTGCTCATCCGCCGGTTCCGGGTCGATGCCTTCCAGATTCTGCAACGCAAATCGGCAGGCGTTCCAGAGCTTGTTGCAGAAGTTCCGGCCTTCGTCGAATTTCTCGGATGTGTTGCGTCCCTGCGCGTCCTTCTTCACAGGCATCCGCGCATCCTGCGTTTCGGTCGCCATCTTGGTCAGCGTGAAACGCAGCGCATCGGCACCGTAGGCATCGATGATGTCCACCGGATCGACGCCGTTGCCTTTCGACTTGCTCATCCGCTCGCCCTTGCCGTCCAGGATCGTCGGATTGATCGCGACGTGGCGGAAGGGAATCGATCTGGAAATCTCAGATTTGAGATTTGAAATTTGAGATTTGCAATCTTCGATCTTCCGCTTCGCCTCGGCCTCACTGTCGGCAAGGAACTGTCCATGCCCCATGTTGTAGATGCCGGTCATGACCATGCGCGCGACCCACAGCGTGATGATGTCGCGACCCGTGACCAGAACGCTGGTGGGATAATACTTGCGCAGCTCCGGCGTCTGTTCCGGCCAGCCGAGCGTGCTGTGTGGCCAAAGAGCCGAAGAAAACCAGGTGTCGAGGACATCGGGGTCTTGGACGAAGCCGAGGGATTCAAGCGGCCCGCGCAAATCATTACCGTCGTCGGCGAGGCAAACAAAAAATCCAAATCCCGTCAGGGGTTCTCCGTCTGGACCAGCAGATCGCTTTTCGTTCTCAAAGTGCGTTACGGCAATGCGCTTTCCATTCGCCGACTTTAGGCGCTTAAGTTCTTCCAGCACGCGTGACACATGCTCGGGTCCATCAACTTCGGTTAAGCTCCACACCGGTATCCGATGTCCCCACCAAAGTTGCCGTGAAATCGGCCAATCCCGTTTTTCGCCGAGCCAGGCGAGGTACGTCTGCGCATATCGTTCCGGGAAAAACTGGATGATGCCTTGGCGGACGACTTCCAGGGCCGGCTCGGCCAGCGGAGCCATTTTCACGAACCATTGATCAGACAGGTACGGCTCGATCGGCGTTTTGCTGCGATCGCTGTGGCCGACCTGCGTTTCGTATGGCTCTTCCTTTTCCAGCAGACCCTGTGCCTGCAAGTCTTCGACCACTTTCTTGCGCGCGGCATCGCGCTTCATGCCGCTGTATTGGCTCCATTCGGGCCGATCGCTGTTGATGCGCCCATCGGGGGTCAGCAGATTCAGAATATCGATTTCATCCGGCTGCCCCTTGTGGCGCTGACAGACGGCATAGTCGTTGGGATCATGGGCCGGCGTGACTTTCACCACGCCGGTGCCGAACTTGGGATCGACCAAAATATCGTCGGCAATGATCGGAACCATCCGCCCGGTCAACGGCAATTTCACCGATTTCCCGATCGCCCAATTCCATCGCGGATCCTGCGAGTGCACCGCGACGGCCGTGTCGGCAAGCATCGTTTCGGGGCGCGTGGTGGCGACGATCATCTGCCGATCGGCGCCTTCGATCGGGTAGCGAATGTGCCAGAGATGGGTCTTGACCGTTTCGTGATAGATTTCGTCGTCGCTGATGCTGGTTTGCAGGAACGTGTCCCAGTTCACCAGGCGCTTGCCGCGATAGATCAGGCCATCTTTGAAGAGCTTGAAAAAGGTTTCGCGCACCGCCCGGGCGCACATGTCATCGAGCGTGAAGCGCGTGCGGTCCCAGTCGCAGGAGCAGCCGAGCCGCTTGAGCTGCGATAAGATCCGATCGCCATACTGCTGCTTCCACGCCCAGATGCGCTCGATCAGCCCTTCGCGCCCCACATCATGGCGCGTTTTGTTTTCATTTTCCTTGAGCTGCTTTTCGACCACCGCCTGCGTCGCGATGCCGGCATGATCGATGCCCGGCACCCAGAGCGTGTTGAATCCCGCCATGCGATGCATGCGCGTGAGAATGTCCTGCAGCGTGTTGTTGATCGCATGACCGAGATGCAGCGCCCCGGTCACATTGGGTGGCGGAATGACGATCGTATACGGATCACCCGGCGCGCTTGGATTCGCATGGAAGCATTTTTCATCGAGCCAGACTTGGTAAGCCTGCGCTTCGACAGCCGAGGGATCGTATTTGGACGACAGTTCGGTATTCATGGCGGTGGACCCTCAATCGCGGGTCGAAACATTTCAAAAACGTCGAGAAAATAAGAGCGGGAATGCTAAGGCGGCGGGGCCGCGCGGGCAAATACCCGGCAACCCTATCGTACGACGACCGTGGCGGGGAATGCGATCATGGAGTGGGCTCGGCTTTCTTCCCATCCGGCACGAGCTTCTGGCCGCGCGGCGCTTTGATATTCAGCGCCCGCAGATACCGGCGCCGAAGGACGGTGCGGATGCGCTCAATTTCAGATGGCGTTCCCGTTTCTAATTTCACAAATCCACCGGCTTTGGCGCGATGGCCTCCGCCTTCGCCGATCTTGCGCACGAGGCGGCGCATGATGTCGGCCGCGGAAATCTTGGCGTCGCTGGTTCGCAGGCTCACCATCAATCGCCCCTCATACGGCGCGGTGACCAGTGCCCATTTCACCTTGTCGAATCGAAGCAGGAAATCAGCTAGCACTGCTGGTTTTTCCAGCGAATCGATCGAGTCGATGTGGC
>JANWHF010000275.1 GCA_025450555.1 Tepidisphaeraceae bacterium
AACCTGCTCAAAAACGAGAAGACCAGCAAAGGCGGCGTCGCCAGCCGACGAAAAAAATGTGGATGGGACAACGACTACCTCCTAACGGTCCTCCAGGCAGGAGGTTAACGCATATGCAATCGCCCTCAGGCGACGATGCCGCCAAAAACCTCAAAACCCGCTTAAAGCGAATGAACGTTCCATAGCCCGAATCACCTTCATAGGTGAAGCGAGCGAAACGGAGGCATGGGATGCATCGGCCACTTCCTCCAGACGCACCCGGGGGTACTCCGTTACGAACAAGCACCGGGATTTTTCACCACGCGCCCTTCAACCGCACAACCCGCAACCGAGCCTTCTACCGTGCCCGCGCCGGCTAATCTCATTTTGACCGATAGCCCGGCTAAAATCCGGCAGTTCCTGATTCGGCATCAGGACAATCGCAATTGGTTTTTTAAGCCATGGATCCTGTACCGCACGACAGACTCGACCGGCCCGTGGTAAGGACGGTCACGCGCATCACGCCCGGCAAGCGCCGGCCCAATCGCGCCAACGTGTATCTTGATGGCAAATTCGCTTTCGCCTGCAATCTGAATGTCGTCGCACGGTTCAAGCTCCGTGAAGGCACTAAGCTGGACCCCGACCAGCTTGAGAAGATCGAGCGCGGCGAGATTCGCCAGGAATGTTTCGACAAGGCGATGAGATTCCTCCAGATGCGTTTGCACAGCCGATCGGAATTGCGCCGAAAACTGATCCGCAATGAATATGCCCCGGCGATGGTGGATGAGGTGTTGGAAGACCTGGCGCGGATGGATTACATCAATGATGAGCGCTTTGCGCTGGCCAAAGCACGATCAGCGGCGGCACACAAACATCAAGGCCGTCGCCGGGCGTTGATGGAGCTATTGAAAGTTGGAGTGAAGTCGGAAGTCGCATCCCGCGCGATCGATGAAGTGTTTGACCCCGCCGATTCGCTTGCGACTGCGCGCGAGCTGGCAATTCGCCAGGCACCGCGCCTTCGCAAGCTCGAACCCGAAGTCGCCCGTCGCAGACTCGCAGGAATGCTCCAACGGCGCGGCTTCGACTACTCGCAGATCAAGCCGGTGATCGATGAAGTGCTGGGACGCGAATGATCGGCCGTTTCATTCCGCCTTGAACAGGTCCGGCTCCGGAGCTTCCATCTTGATATTGCGCTCCATGACTTTGCGATATCCCAGCTGGTGGACGATCTCGAGGATCTCGGTCCAGGTGGGATAGAGGCGCTTGTTGACCTTCTTGTAGGTCTGGATCGCCATCACAAATTCAAACTGCTCGGCGGTCATTTCGCCTTCCTCGGCGGCCTTGCGGTCGTCGCTGCGCCGGCGCCCGGGGCCTCGACGTCGCTCAAGGCCAGTGCGACGGTCATTGGCGCGGCGCTCAGGTCCCGGATAGCCCGCTTCGGCGCGAGTCTTCTGACGCCGTTCGAGTCCAGTCCGCCGATCGACGCGATCTTCGCGTCGATCCGGACCCTCCTCGCGGCGTTCCTCCTCAGCCGTCGCCGATTGGGCAGCCTCGGTTGCCTTCGCATTTGCCGCTGTCAGCTCCGCGTCCGCTTTCATGCAAGCACCTCTACAACGGTATCGACCGACCAGCAGGGCCACTTAACCCTTGGAGTCAAAGAATTCATCCCGATTAGAACGTACCGAACGCCAGTTCCGGCAGTAGAATGCCGCCGGTTATGGCGGAAGATTCCGACAGCCAGCCCGGCTTGCATCGGCGCAAAGACGCCTCTGGTTCACCATCTTCGCCACCGGAAATAAAAGGGCTGAGGCGCTCGACCAAAGTCGCCCTTGTCTTCATTAATTCGGCTGCCGTGCTGACAGCCTTTTCCGCGTGCGATAACCAAAAACAAAGCCAATCCTCGACGCGTCCTTCCTCTTACAGTTCTTATCACAGCAGTCACTGGTATGGCGGCGGCAGCAGCTATGGCCGAACCGGTAGCTCCTCCAGCGTCTCGCGCGGCGGGTTTGGTTCGACCGGACATGCTGCCAGTTAAATGGGACTTCAATTTTCACATGAAGCGCATCCGCACAACTCCGCGATCCAACTGGCAACAGACCGTCGAGTCTCAGGGCTTCCACTTTCATTCCATCGAAGAGCAACCGTACTGGGATGAAAGCGTCTATTACCAATTCTCCGCCAATGAAATTGATGCAATCGAAGCCGCGACGTATGGGCTCAATGAAATGTGCCTGAAGGCGGTCCAGCATGTCATTGATTCAAATAGCCTCGATGAATTTCAGATTCCGCGAGCTTTACAGGATTGGGTGAAGGAGAGCTGGGAGCGCGATGAGATCACCATCGTCGGCCGATTTGATCTGGTCTATGACGGTGTGCGCCCGCCGCGACTGCTGGAATACAATGCCGACACACCGACATCTCTTCTCGAAGCCGCAGTCGTGCAATGGTACTGGCTGCAGGACACACACAAAGATGCAGACCAATTCAACTCCATCCACGACCGATTGATCGAAGCCTGGAAGCGGTATGCGGAAGTCGGTGCAAGGCGAATCACCTTTAGCGCGCTAGCAGGGCACATCGAAGATTACATGACCGTCAGCTATTTGCGCGACACCGCCATGCAGGCCGGTTTTCAAACGCAATACATCGATGTCGAGCGCATCGGCTGGGATTCGCAGGCGCGCTGCTACGTCGATGCAGCCGGCCACCCGATCTCCGATTGCTTCAAGCTCTATCCCTGGGAATGGATGGCCCGCGAGAAATTCGGCAGCCGACTGATTTTGAACACGACGCGTTGGCTCGAAGCCCCCTGGAAAATGATCCTGAGCAATAAGGCGATCCTGCCGGTGCTGTGGGAACTGTTTCCGCGCAGCCCATTCGTGGCGCAGGCTTCATTTGAACCGCTGCCGGGCGACTATGTCCGCAAACCGATGCTCGGACGCGAAGGAGCAAATGTTGAATTGGTCATCAACGGCCAATCGGTTCTCCAGACCGAGGGGATCTACAAAGGTCCATTCGTCTATCAGCAATACATCCCCATCCCGGCGTTCGATGGCAATTACCCGGTTATCGGAAGCTGGATGGTCAATGGCTACGCCTGCGGAATGGGCATCCGGGAAGACGTTTCGCCGGTGACGCAAAACACCAGCCGGTTTGTGCCGCATTTGTTTACGCGGTAGGTTTGTGAGTATCGGTAGCTTGCTATGCGAAAGGAACCTTCAGATGCTTGCTTCCTGGTCGCCTGACAACTTCGGCATGGCCATCGGCTCCGCGATCGTCTTTGGCCTGATCGGCATCATGCTGATGATGCTCGGCTTCAAGATCTTCGATTGGATTACACCCAAAATCGATGTTGAAACCGAGCTGGCCGAGAAGCACAACATCGCCGTGGCGATCGTGGTGGGGGCGGTGTTCCTGGGGATCAGCATCATTCTGGCTTGTGTTCTGGTGGGCTAGGACCGACATCGTTCGCTTCGCCGCTCCGGGATTTTCCTTAGCTCCAAAACTGACCTTCTTAGCTTCCAAGGACCGATAAGCTTTCAATCAAGTTCGGTCGTTGTTGCGCTCGCTTTGTTGTTTTGAACGGTTTTTGAAGCGACAACTACTGATGGTTTAAGCGGATAAGAAAGTCGTAAATCCCTTGTTTAACCAGATTTCCATTCGTTGGCGCGGCAGGCGGTTTCCGGTAGGTTATCGGGCTTTGTCGCGAAGGCGGAGAAACGTGTCCAGCCGATCCGGGGCGTCCGCTCCAATCCATTCCGCTGCTCCCGCGTCGGTTGCGCCCAAGCCGCCCGCACAGTCCCCAGCTCCAGACAAAGAGGTTCTGCTCAATCCCCGCTTGCCGACCATCGAAGGAGTCACCAACCGATTCCTGCTGGCTTGGATGTTTCGGTTTCTCAAGCCGGTCCGGCCTTTGGTAGTGCTGACCTGCACCTATCTGGCGCTGTGGGCGACGGCCGAGATTCTCACGACCAAGCAAACGGCGCGGGCGGTCAATGCGATTCAAGCCTTCACTGCACAGCATCGTTTCCACGCCTTCTGGGAGTGGATGAACCAGGGCCACGTCCACTGGTCGGGCATTTTTGGAAGCCTCATCGGTCGGCCTTCCAATTTCTTTGAATTGATGCTGGCCCTGCTGCTGCTGATCGTCCTGTACGTCGGCTTTCGATACCTGCGCGTCGTCAGCAACTCGAAGCTCAGCATGACGATGGTCTACTACATCCGCGAAGCGATTTACGACAAGCTTCAGCGGGTGGGCTTCGGCTTCCACGATGCGCTAACCAGCGGCCAATTGATCAACCGCGCTCTGACCGATCTGCAGAACGTCCGCGCTTTTGTCGAAAGCGTCGTGACGATGTCCACTGAGCTGATTCTGATCGTCGGCGGCTACATCATTTTGCTGATGACGATTTCGCCATGGATTGGCCTGCTGTCGCTGCTGCCGCTGCCGATCTGGACCTATTACATCCTTCGCTTCAGCAAGACGGTGCAGCCGGCCGCACGGGCGGTGATGGAAGCCGACGACAAAAACGTCTCGATCATCACCGAGAACATCGCCGGCGTGCATGTCATTAAGGCGTTCGCCACCGAGAGCCAGGAGATCGACAAGTACGGGAAGAACTGCGATGCGTTTCTCACGCGCGTGCTGCATCGCATCCGGCTCTTTGCCGATTTCACGCCCATCATTCGCCTGATTGCGATGGCCTCGCACCTGTCGCTGTTCCTGGCGGCAGGCGTGATGATGATCGACGGGCACATGGAAGCCGGCAGCTTCATGATCCTCGGCCAGGCGATGGGCGCGATCCTCAATCGCCTGCAGACGATCGCTACGATCAACGAGCAATATCAAAATGCCATCGTTTCCGCGCGGCGTCTCTATGAAGTGCTTTTTGCACCACAGACCGTTCCTGAAAAGCCCGAGGCAAAGGCGCTGCCTCCCGGGCCAGGCGCGGTGAAATTTGAAAATGTCACGTTCGGCTACGCCTCCGGTAAGCCGGTGCTGCACGACATCAATCTTTTGATTCCCGGCGGCAGCGTCGTCGCGATCGTCGGCCCAACCGGCGCTGGCAAAAGCACGCTCGTGAGCCTGATCAGCCGATTTTATGATCCGCGGGAGGGGCGAATCCTCATCGACGGAGTCGATAGCCGGGATGTAAGCCTCACCAGCCTGCGCACGCAGGTCTCGCTGGTTTTTCAGGAGACCTATCTCTTCAGCGATACCGTCTCGGCCAACATCGCCTATGGCCGGCCGCATATTAGTCAGGGCGATATTGAAGCAGCCGCGCGATTGGCGCAGGCGCACGAATTTATCTGCGAGTTGGCCCAAGGGTACAACACGCTGCTGGGCGAGCGCGGCTCATCTTTGTCGGGCGGCCAGCGCCAGCGCCTGGCCATTGCGCGGGCGATTCTGACCAATCCGCGAATTCTCATTCTCGATGACGCTACCGCTGCCGTCGATCCGGAAACCGAAGACCTCATCCGGCGAGGCATGCGCTTTGTCATGCAGGGGCGCACGACTTTTGTCATTGCCCATCGCGTCAGTACCGTGAAGCGGGCCGACCTGGTGATCGTTCTGGAGAATGGACGAGTGTCGCAAATGGGAACGCACGACCAGTTGATGATGCAGGGCGGTCATTACCGCGAAATTGCCGCCGTCCAACTTTATGGCGATGACGGCGCGCCGCAGGATTTGGCCGATCACCCATCCCACATGCACCGCCTGCGAAACTCTTCGAGCATTCCCGTCGCGGCCGGACAGGAGCGAAGCGGAGGAGATGGCGTATGAAGAGAAAAGCGAATCCTATTTTGGTTTTTCCATCGCTGATTCTCCTGGCGGTAGTCTCAACAACATCGGCGCAGACGAATGGTGCTCCGCTTTTCAGCCGCGGACTCTCGAACGATCCGAGTTACTTTCCCATCGCCATCTGGCTCCAGGATCCGTCCCAGGCGATGCGCTACAAAGCCGCTGGCATCAACATCTACGTTGGCCTTTGGCGTGGCCCGACCGAGCAGCAGCTTGCGCAGCTTAAGTCGGCCGGCATGCGGCTGTTCTGCTCGCAAAATCGCGTGGCACTGACTCACCTGGATGATCCGACGATCGCCGGCTGGATGCAGGAGGATGAGCCGGACAATGCCCAGGAAGTGCGCGACCCGGTCACGGGACAGCGGCACTATGGGCCGCCTGTGAAACCGTCCAAGGTCGTCGAGATTTATCAGAAGATTCACGAGCTTGATCCCACGCGCCCAGTGATGCTGAATCTGGGCCAATGGGTTGCCAACCGCGATTGGAATGGGCGAGGCTCCGAGGGCAAGCCGAGCGATTATCTCACTTACGTCCAGGGCGGCGACATTCTCAGTTTCGATGTCTATCCGATCGCCAGCTACGAAAAGCCCAACTATCAGGACTATCTCTGGCTGGTCGCCAAAGGTGTCGATCAGCTTCGCGAATGGGGTGGGCCCGACAAAATCGTCTGGAACGCACTGGAATGCACGCACATCGGCGATGCCGATCGACAGGCCAATCCCTCGCAGGTGCGCACGGAAGTCTGGATGTCCATCATCCATGGCTCGCGCGGCATCATCTGGTTTGTCCATCAATTCAAGCCGAAGTTTGACGAGCATGCCCTCCTGGACGATCCGAAAATGCTGGCAGCCGTCAGCGCGATCAATGCCCAAGTTCATCAGCTTGGGCTCGCAATTAACAGCAAAGAGCCCGCGGACGTGAAGGTCGATTCAAGCAGCACCGAGGTTCCAATCGACATCCTGGCGCGAAAGTCGAAGGGAGCAACTTACGTCTTTGCCGTGGCGATGCGCAATGCGCCTTCGGCCGGGACCCTTACGTTGGGCGATAAGTCAGCGCATCAAGCCGAAGTCCTGGGCGAAAATCGTCGCGTTGAAATCAAGGATGGGCGTTTCACCGACTCCTTTGCCCCCTTTGCAGTGCATTTGTACAAGATTGATTGAGATTGGCGCCCGGGCCCGTAGCACAGCCTTCCAGGCTGTGAAAAAATCACAGGCTGGAAGCCTGTGCTACAAAAAGTGCAATGTGAGGCTGTTTTGACCGCGATGCCGTTTACACGTTCCCGCAAGAAGGCCACGCAGTCGGCGTGGTCGATTCCATTGCCGCCGCTGGGCGAGGAGGAAGAGCAGCGCTATCGGCCGATCGACCGCAAACTTCTGGGGCGGATGTTCCAGCTTCTGGCTCCCTACAAGAAGCAATATGCCCTGGGCGTGACGCTGGGCGTGAGCATGACCATCTTGGAAATGCTCTCCCCGAAGTTCATGCAATGGATCATCGATTATGGCGTGAGCTTTCAGAAGCATCTGCTTCCAATCCAGCCGACCTCCCACGGCGCGATCGGGCACGTGCTGCTGATTATTCTCGCCTGGGCGGTGTGCCTTAGCGGCGCGATCGTGCTTCAGCGCTTCACGATTCTCGTTATGACCGGCGCGGGGGAGCGCGTGCAGTTTTCGATCCGTCGAAAGCTGTTTCAGCAGCTTCAGCGGCTGTCGATGAGCTATTACGACCGCACGAAGCTCGGCCGGATCATCAGCCGATGCACCGGCGACATCAGCGCCATGCGCGAAATCAATGTCTGGGGCATTCACGTCATCATCACGAACCTGCTCATGATGATCGTGGCCGGCCTGATGCTGGCGATGGCAACGGACATTCGGCTGTTTCTTTCGGTGGCGTGGCTTGGACTGGTGCTGATTCTGGCCAACCGCATTTATCTCAAACGGGCGGCGGTTCAATGGCAGGTGGTGCGCGAAGGCTGGACCCGTGTCTCGACCAACATGGCCGAAAACATCACCGGCATGCGCGTTGTGACGGCGTTCAATCGCCAAATCCCCAACCTGGGCGTCTTCAATCGCCTTCAGGAAAACAACACGCAGAACAACGTCAGCATGGCCCGCATCAACGGCGCTTATCAGCCGGTGCTGGACCTGATCCGCTTCGTCGGAAAAGTCATCATTCTGGTTTATGGCGCTTACCTGGTGATCTCCGGCCATTTCCCGGCCGGCAAGGGCGTGGGAGCGGTGGTCGCCGCCACGCTCTATTGGGATTGGTTCATGAATCCCATTACGACCTTTGGCCAGTGGTACAACATGCTGATGCAGGCGATGGCCAGCGCGGAGCGCGTCTTCTCGCTGCTGGATTTGCAGCCGGAGGTTCAGGATGAGCCGCAGGCCCAGCCGCTGCCGAGGATCGTCGGCAACGTGAAATTTGAGAATGTCACCTTCGGATACAATCCGGATCGGCCCATCCTTCATGATGTGAATTTCGAAACCAAGCCGGGCCAGATGATCGCGCTGGTCGGCGCAACCGGCAGCGGCAAGAGCAGCATCATCTCGCTGATCGCGCGCTTCTATCAGCCCCAAAAGGGCCGGATTTTGGTTGATGGCAATGACATCCGCCATGCCACGGGCGATTCGCTGCATCATCAAATGGGGCTGGTTTTGCAGGTCAATTATCTGTTCACCGGCACCGTGATGGAAAACATCCGCTACGCCCGGCCGGAAGCGACCGACGAAGAGATCATCCAGGCGGCCCGCGCGATCGGCGCGCATGAGATGATCTCATCGCTGAAGGACGGCTACCAGACCGACGTCGGCGAGCGCGGAGCGAACATGTCGCTGGGCCAGCGGCAATTGATCTGCTTCACCCGCGCGTTCCTGGCTGATCCGCGCATTTTCATGCTCGATGAAGCGACCAGCGCCATCGACACGGCCACAGAAATGACCGTGCAGCATTGCCTCAGCAAACTGCTGGCGGGACGGACGACGTTTGTGGTGGCCCATCGCCTGAGCACCATTTTGAATGCCGACTGCATTCTGGTGATCGATCAAGGCCGGATCATCGAGCGCGGCACGCACCGCGAACTGGTGGCGGCAGGGGGTAAATATGCCAATCTTTACGAACAATTCATCAAGCAGGTCGAATGAGTAATGGTTGTGTGTGGTTGAGGTGTATCGGAAACGGAAGTGGAGCTTCCCTATGATGTTCGGGAATGACAGTTGCTGCCGGAGGTCGTGACGCATGCTGTCGGTCTGGTGTCCCAATTGCGCGAAGAACGCCATCTTCACCGATGGTGAAGGGGACCTGCCGGCGTTGTGCAGCGCTTGCGGACAACTGTACATCCTTCCACCCGCTCCGCTGCTGTCGCCATTTTCAGCCGGACAAATCATCCGCGAACCTCAAGAAGAGCAGGCCGTTGCGCCGGAAATCGTGGAGCCGCAGCTTGTCGAAACTTCGCCAGTTCCATCACCCAGAAAACGCGAGTTTGTGCCGGCGATGGTGGGCGCCTGGGTCTGTGCGATGGCACTGGGCTTCATCGTCTTCGCCTGGTTCCATCTCAGTCAGCAGGCACGCCTGCACGATCGCCAGACGGCGCAGCACATGCTTGTCGAGGCACAAGGCCTTGTGACAAGCGGGAAGACGATTCAGGCGCGCGAGGTGTACACGCGACTGAGCGGATTTCTAAATGCGCGCAGCCAAAAGGACCCTGCACTCAAACCAATCGTGGCTGCGTCTCGTGAAGGGCTCGATCAACTCGATCATCCCGCCGCGCCGGCGGTCGTTGCGGTGATGAACAACGCCGCGACCGAACGAGCCAAACCGGAAACGACGCGTTCGAATAATCCTTTGACTGTTGCAAAGGCGGATGAGCATCCAGCGGATCATCAGTTTTCGTCAGGCAAATCTAATCTCTCGCACTCTGGCGATTCGATCCCACGAAAGCATGTCGCTTCCGTCGAAAACGTGATTGATTCGGCAACTCCAGAGGTCAAGGCCGCGCCAGTTATCGCCCGGCCGATGATTCATCCGGAGTTTGTTCCCAAGAGCCGGGACATCAGCGATGAACAAATTGGCCAATCCATTCGGCGCGGCGTCGACTGGCTCATTCTGCAATTCGATCCGAAGACGCACGCGATTAAGCAGGGATATGCCGATGATCGGGCCAAGCATACCGGGCTCGATGCGCTGGCCGTCTATGCATTGCTCCAGGCGAATCAGGCGATCAATGATCCGCGGCTCAATCCAAAAGAGCCGTTCATGATGGCGGTACTGGATCGGCTCAAAAAGCTGCCGGTATCCGAGGGCATCAGCGATTACGCGACCTATTCGCGTTCGCTGCGCATCACCGCGCTAACGTTGCTTAACCGCCCCGAAGACCAGGCAACGATTGCAGCCGACGCCAACTGGTTGCTGCATAATCAGCAGGATGGCGCTTACACCTATTCCAAACCCCTCTCGACCGACCATGGGCCGGTCTGGGACAATTCCAATTCTCAGTATGGCTTGCTCGGTGTCTGGTCGGCGGCGGAGCAGGGATTCAACGTTCCGATGCCGTATTGGCTGACGGTGCAACGGCACTGGGAAAAGTATCAGTCCGACGACGGCGGATGGAGCTATATCCAGCGCGATTCAACTGGCTCGTTGACCATGACCTGCGCCGGCGTTGCTTCGCTGTTTGTCTGTCACGATTGGCTCGATGAGCCACATAATGGAGCGGTGGGCAAGGAGCCTTTTGCTCCCGCGCTTCAGCACGGGCTGGAATGGCTCGAGCAGGGCAATCGCATCGTCGATGTCGATAGCGTCGGCTATTGGGGCTATGCCCTCTATGGCATCGAGCGCGTCGGGCTGGCCAGCGGATTCAAATATTTCGGGAAGCACAATTGGTATCCGGAGCTCTGCCGAAATGTGCTGCGACGCCAGGCGCCGGGCGGAAGCTGGGGGCCGGATGCGGAAGATGAAAACACGGTCATCGAAACCAGCTATGCGATTTTATTCTTGTCGCGCGGGCGGCATCCGCTGGTGATGAATAAGCTGCGGTTCGATGGACACTGGTCCAATCATCCGCGCGATCTGGCGAATCTGTCTCGGTGGGCGACCGGCGAGCTCGAGCGGCCGCTCAACTGGCAGGTGGTGCCGCTCAATCATCCATGGACCGACTGGACCGATTCGCCCATTTTGTATATCGCCAGCCATGAGCCGGTGCCGCTGAATGATGGGGATGTGAAGAACATCCGATCGTACGTGAACGCGGGCGGCATGCTCTTTATGCATGCGGACAACGATTCGCCGAAGTTCGATCGGTTTGCGCGCGAAGCCGCGGAGCGGCTGTTTCCAAAATACAAGCTGGTTCCGGTCCCGCCGGGCCATCCGCTGCTCTCTGCGCTGTACAACGTGCAGCCTCCGGTGCCGCTGCTGATGGTCAGCAATGGCTCGCGCATCCTGATGCTTTACAGCCCGCGCGACATCAGCCATTACTGGCACACGCGCGACTCCTCCAGCGCCGTGGGCAAGGCCGTCTATCAGCTTGGCGCAAACATGTTCATCTACGCAGCCGGCAAACGGAATCTGCGAAATCGGCTCGATAACAACAGCGTGGTCGCTCACGTCGGCCATCCTGACTTTGTCGTGAATGTCGCGCGCCTCCGCTACAACGGCAATTGGGATCCTGAGCCTTACGCGTGGCAGCGATTTGCCAGCGTCTTCGAGCAACGTACGGGATATGGGCTTCACGTGCAGGCGGTGGATTTCTCGCAGCTTGACGCCCGTCGATTTCCATTTGCTCATCTGACCGGCACCGCCAAATTCGAGCCAACTGAAGCGCAGCTCGCGGCTTTGCGACGCTATACGGAAACCGGCGGAATGCTGCTGATCGACAACTGCGGCGGGAGCGGGGAATTCGACCAGTTCCTGCGTCCGCAGCTTCTGAGCCATGGCTTTTCGATGGCCGATCCGATGCACGTGCAGATGATTCATCCGATGCTCAACGAATCGGGGCCGGGCATGGTTGATCTGACACGCGTGCGACTGCGTCCCTTCGCGTCAGAGTTGATTGGGAATAATGGCGGCGCAGCGCTCACCGAACTGCCGGTCGGCAGTGGACACGTGATTCTTTCACCACTGGACGTTACTTCCGGCCTGCTCAACACCAACACCTGGGGCATCCTCGGATACGATCCGACCTATTCGCAAAACCTCATGAGCAACCTGATTCTCTGGACGCTCGACGGGCAGAAGGATTGAATCGCTCTGCATTCCTCGTGGACGCGCTGGCGTCTTACCTATAATCATTCGTCATGGCCAGCAGCGAAGTAATTCGATCCGAAGATGTCGCGTCATCGATGTTGCGCCTCGGCACGCGCGGAAGCCTGCTGGCTCGATCGCAGAGCCAGCTCGTGGCGAGCATGCTGGCGCAAAAGCATGCGGGGCTGTCGATCGAGCTCGTGGTGATCAGCACATCGGGCGACCAGATTGCCGATCGGCCTTTGCACGAAGTTGGCGGCAAGGGACTGTTCGTCAAAGAGCTGGAGCAGGCGCTGCTGGCGGGGCAGATTGACCTGGCGGTCCATAGTTTTAAGGATGTGCCGGTCACGATGCCGCTGGTCGAGCAACCCGATCTAGTTATCGCGGCTGTTCCCGCGCGAGAAGATCCGCGAGACGTGTTGGTGAGCCTTGAGGTTCGCTCCATTGACCAGCTTAAGAAGGGGGCGCGCATCGGCACTGGAAGCCTGCGTCGGCGATGCCAACTTCTCGACCTTCGGCCCGATCTAGAGATAGAGCCGATTCGCGGAAACATCGACACGAGAATCCGGAAGCTGCGCGAAGGGCAATTCGACGCCGTCATTCTCGCCGCCGCCGGCCTGGCGCGAGGCGGGCTCTTCGATCCGGCAATCATGACCGCGCTCGAAATCGAGACTTGCGTTCCGGCCGCAGGTCAGGGCGCGCTGGCGATCCAATGCCGCGCATCGGATGAACGAACGCTCGGGCTGATCGAACCGCTCAACGATGCGAGCACTTTTGATTGCGTAGCCGCCGAGCGGGCGCTGGTTGGGCTGCTGCGCGGCGATTGCCTTTCCCCGATCGGCGCGCTGGCAACGATGGAAGGCGACGAAATCGCATTGAAGGCCGCGGTGGGCGCGCGTGCAGGCGAGCCGCCGGTTCTTCGCGCCGTGGCCACTGGTGGTGATCCTGATGGCGTCGCCCATGAGTGCTTTCACATTCTTGCCCAGCAGCATGTCGAGGCGTTATTGCATGGGTGATTGCGATGGAAGATGTATAGTAAATCCTTGTTAAAGCGAACGATCCAATCGCCGGATATATCGTATGATAGGTGATGCTTAGGTGCCGAACCCTCTTCCCTGCGACAATGTGCGCAGGTTGACCATCGGTCTTTGTTGGAACTACGATAGTCGTAAGAGGGGCGTCGCGGGTTGTGAGCCGATCCTTTGGACGGTAAACGCAACAAAGTTCTGGTCCTTTCCAGTGCTTCGACGGGAAACTCGCAAGCGATTGATTCGCTTCGAGTCACCTGCGAAGTCGTGGAGATTCCCACGATCGATCAGGCCATCGAGGCCCTCCGCCACGATCAGTTCAGCGCCATCTTTTCTGACTCAGCCGACTTCCTGCCGCTCGAGCGCGCTCTTGTTTCCCAGCAGGCCAACCTGATCCTCAACACCATCGGCGAAGGCGTCTGCATCGTCGATGATGAGGCCCGCTGTAACTGGATGAACAAGAAGATGCAGGCCTGGCCCGCGCGGGTCCACGAAAAAATCCGCCGAACGTGTCAGGAAGCCTTCAGCCTCTTCAGCAAGCAAACCTCGCCGCAGCATCCCGACTCTCCCGCCTTCAGCCGATCCAAGCGTTACGTTTTGAACATCGACGACCAGCAGTTCCTGGAGATGATCGCCTCGCCGGTGATCAACCCGGCCGGTCAGGTGGTGCAGGTGGTCGCGGTCGTGTGGGATGCCACGGGCACTCGTCGATTGCAGCAGAAGATCGATGCGATCGATCGCGCCGGCCGGGAACTGGTCCGCCTGGAATCGGAAGCGCTGAGCAAATTGAACGTTGGCCAGCGACTCAAACTCCTTGAAGAGAAGATCATCGCTTTCACCAAAGAGCTGATGCACTTCGATCACTTTGCGATTCGATTGCTCGATCGCCGGGCCAACAAGCTCGAGATGGTCATCAGCTCCGGCCTGCCGAACGATGCATTGAACATCGATCTCTTTGCCGAAACCGAAGGCAACGGCATCAGCGGATATGTCGCCGCCACCGGCCGATCCTACATCTGCCCCGATGTCGAGCGCGATCCGCGCTACGTCTTCGGCCTCGATCAGGCCAAGAGCAGCCTGACGGTTCCGCTCACGTTGCACGATCGCGTGATCGGCATCTTCAACATCGAGAGCCGGCAGCGCGCTGCTTTCAACGAGGACGATCGGCAATTCGCCGAGATCTTCGGCCGCTATGTCGCGATCGCACTGAACATTCTCGACTTGATGGTGGTCGAGCGCGTCTCGACTTCGCACACCGTCGCCGACACCGTCTGCAGCGAAGCGGCCGGCCCGCTCAACGACATCAGCTCCGACGCCAATTCGCTGATGGAGCAGTACATCGGCCATGAGGAACTCCGCCAGAAACTCCAGCAGATCATCGACAACGTCGCCTCGGTTCGCAAATGCCTCACGCAGGCCGCCGAAGGACCCAACACCGTTTTGGGCGCCGGGCAAGTCAAGGGCGAGCAGGATCCGGTACTTGCCGGCAAGCAGATTCTCGTCGCCGATGACGATCCCAACATCCGCGCCACGATCGGCGACATCCTTCGCAAGTATGGTGCCGTCGCGACTGTTGTCGGCAATGCCACCGAGGCGATCGATCAGCTCGAGGTTCGCGGGTTCGATCTGCTGATCAGCGATATCAAGATGCCCGACAAGACCGGCTACGACGTCTTCGCCGTCGGCCGGCGAAAGCATCCGGCCATCGCCGTCATCCTCATGACCGGCTTTGGCTACGATCCCAACCACACCATCGTCCGCGCCAGCCAGGAAGGCCTGCAGGCGGTTCTCTTCAAGCCGTTCAAGGTCGATCAGCTTCTGGGCGAAGTGCGCAAGGCGCTTCAGATTCCCGCCGCACGATAGGCTCCGCTGGAACTGCTCCGTGCCGCGAAGCGCTGAGGCGCCGGTTCTCGTAGCACAGCCTTCCAGGCTGTGAACTAAAAAACCACAGACTGGAAGCCTGTGCCACGCAGAATTACGCCAGCGCCTCACGACAATAATCGACGCATTTCTTCACTTCGGCCACCGGATTCGACCCCTTGGGAATTTCATATTCCAGCTCGATGTCCGCGTAGATCGGCCACTTTTCCTTCTTCAAAAGCTGCAAGACCTGCTTGATCGGCACCTGTCCCTGCCCCCAGGGCGGGGTGCCGCCGTCGGCGGTGCGGTCCTTGAGATGCAGGCTGAAGATCTTCGAGTGGTATTTCTCGATCACTGGGATCGGCGATTTGCCATGCGTCCCGGCCACGTAATGGCCGATGTCCAGATTGAAGGCTATATGGTCTCCCATGGAAAAGAGCGGATCGACCGTACCGATCTGCGGGTAGTTGGTCGTGTGATTGTGGAACGCCACCCAGATGCCATGCTTGTCGGCAAAGGGCGCGAGGCGCTTGGCCATCGCGTCGTTGCGCTCCGTGGTGATGGCCTTGCAGCCCAGCGCCTTGGCGATCTCGAAATTGAAATCGATCTCCTCGTCGCTCCGCCCGAACGGAAACTTATGGGCGTGAATATTTACGCCCGCATCGTTGTACATCTTGCGAATCTGCTCGCACTTTTTCAGTTGCGATGCGCGCCGCTTGGCCAGTTCTTGGGCGCTGGGTTGCTCGGCATTTCCACCATTCCCGCCACGCCGTCCGCGCCCGCCGCCGGTGATTCCCGCGAAGGATCGGATCGGGCCGTCCATCAATTCCGTCTCGCTCAGGCCGTCCTTCAGCAGGCATTCCAGCGTGTACTCCGCCGTGCTGATCCCGCCGCGATAGCTGTAGGTGATCGCGCCGATCTTCACGCCATCGATGTCCGAATTGGGCCGAGGCAGCGCCGCATCCGCCGCAAAGGTCAGCGCGCCTCTGGAGTCCAGCAGCGCGACTGCTCCCGCGGCCGCCGCTCCGCCCAAAAATCCACGCCGGCTCAGAGGTCGATTGATGTTCGTTGGGTTGCTCATCACTATTCCTGCAATAGAGAAAACTGCCCCGTCCAATTCCCCCTCTAAAGCTACCTTTGCAGCCGGTGATTGTTTACTCTCGCAAATGTCTCTCGGCATGACATCCTGTCGCACGCAAATGCATCATATTGCATCATATTGCATCATATTGCATCACTTTTTCGATGTGTCTTCCGGACTTCCGACAGATTGCCGGACCCGCCCATGCTCCCGCGCCCACCCTTGTGAAAGGCTGGCGGCTGAAGCCGCCACCCCGGCCGTTGCAACATCCACATTTCGCTCGTCATACCGTCTCCACCGTTAATCCATACAAATACGCAACACGAATTAGATGCGTACTATACCCTAACATTACGGCGAACTCAAATGTTTATTTTGCAAAATTCCTCGGTTTTCGCGCGAATAGATCTGCCGAAGCTATTCGGGGCCGCATGGAAACCTGGCGAGGATCCCGCCAACCGAAGCGCTGCGTACGAGAATGCAAAGGCAGGGGACACGCTCG
>JANWHF010000276.1 GCA_025450555.1 Tepidisphaeraceae bacterium
GCAACCTGATACGATCCCGCCGCGAGCGCGGGCCGCGCGGCTTATCCATCATGTCATAAAAAAATCCCAGCACA
The DNA here is from genome assembly GCA_025450555.1 of Tepidisphaeraceae bacterium. Taxonomy (GTDB): domain Bacteria; phylum Planctomycetota; class Phycisphaerae; order Tepidisphaerales; family Tepidisphaeraceae; genus JANWHF01. Next base: position 75 of record JANWHF010000276.1, read on the forward strand.
TGCGGCGCCTTATTGACCAGGTCCAGATACATCTGGCCATAGACTTTGCGAAACGCCGGGTTGGTCAACGTGAGCAGATCGATGTTCTTCACGATCGCGGCTGGGTCTGTCTCGCGCAGCGCGAGCTCCACCGCTTGAGCCGCCCGCATATGTCCCGCCCCGACGGATGCCGAGAGTACCAGGATCCTTTTTGGCATGAGAGTTTCCGTCCAAATTCTTTATTCACCACGGAGGTACGGAGACACGGAGGTCAGGTTTTGCTGAAAGTATGGGCCGCTGCGAGGGACGCCATTGGATTTTGATTTTTTAAAAGCCCTTCACGATTCCCGATCGCATTTAGCGCCAAGGAAGCCAAGGAGCCAAGAAATTCTCATTTGATTTTTTACTCTTGGCGCCCTTGGCATTCTTGGCGTCCTTGGCGCTAAATAACAGTAAGCGCAGACAGCAGACAGAAAAACGATTCAAAACCACCATCCCCCGCATCGGCCCTCCACTCCAGCAGAACCACACCTCCGTGTCTCCGTGCCTCCGTGGTGAATTCTCTTCTTCAATGTGCCGCCGCCTGCTGGAATGCCAGCCGCGTGGGCGAGGCGTCGGAATTGGGGAAGTCGGCGCGTTGCACCATCAGGATATAGATCCGGTCGGCCTTTGAATCGATCCAGGCTTGGGTGCCATACGCGCCGCCGTGGCCATGCGTGCCGGGCGAGAGCATTGCGGTGATGCCCTGCGGCTCGCGGACGACGCACCAGCCCAGCCCCCAGCCGTTGCCCGGCGTAAAGCCGGTTTTTAGATCTCCACTCTGGACGCTGGTCATCTTCTCGACCGTTTCGCGCTTTAAATATTGGTGCCCATCCAATGTGCCTTCGTTAATGATCATCTGACAGAATCGGCAGTAATCCGGCGCGGTCGAAAACAGCCCGCCATTGGGCGCCGGATAGCGATCGTGCGAGGTGAGTGGCACTCCGCCGAACATCGCGATCGGCGCCGGTTCCAGCTGATCCCCGACGCGCTTGTAGCTGACCGCCAATCGATCGGCCTGCTCCTGCGTCGGATAAAACGTCGTGTCCTTCATCCCCAGCGGCGTAAACAAATGCTGCTGCAGAAAATCAGGATAAGACTGCCCCGACACGATCTCGATGATCCGCCCCAGCGTGTTGATCCCCGCCTGGCAATACTGCCATTTGCTGCCCGGGACAAAGAGCAGCGGGCGCTCGGTGTAATGTGCGATCAACTGCTCCAGATTCTTCGACGAATGCGCCTCCGCGCTGCTCGCCTCGGCCATGCCGGATGAATGGGTCAGCAGGTGCTTGAGCGTGACGACATGCTCGACGCCGTCTTTGGTTTTCAGATGCGCCAGCTCCGGGATGTATTTCCCAACCGGATCATCCACCGAAAGCTTCCCCTGCTCTTCGAGCATCATGATCGCCGTTGCCGTGATCGGCTTGGTCATCGACGCGATCCAAAACAGCGAATCGGTTTTCATCGGCTTATGGTTCGCAATATCCGCCTGCCCCACCGCGCTGAGATGAAGCACGGAATTATGCGTCGCCACCAGCGTCACCGCGCCCGCGATCTCATGTTGCGCGATCTGCTGCTGCATCGCCTGGTCGATTGCCGCGAGGCGCGGCGCATCCTCCGCGCGCGATAGCGCGCTCATAGCGACTAATCCCAATAGAATTCCGAGGGCGAGAGGTATCTTCCCGATGCGGTGCGAAGTGTTCATGAACGGAAAGTGTAACCGAGCGCGACAAAAGCGGAAGTAAAACCTAAGACCGTCTATGCGCAGCGTCGTTCTCACTCACTTTAGCCGCCCCTTTGTGGGACGCATCCGAGGCGCGCCCCGCGCAAGAACTTTTCGAGCAACCATTCGCGCCGCTCCGCGGTCGCGATCGTAGTCTCCGTTATCACCCGCAAAAATTATAAAATAGTATTGACAACTGAAAATACAAATGAACCGTTCCGGTGTTACAGGATCAAAGGCGAGCCAATCCGCTGTAAGATCAGTCAGCCGAACGGTTTAAGTTATGTTTAGGGCAGGAATGTTACATCCCGCCGCGCGCCACATTTTGTAACATTGTGTCACGTGCGTCAGGCTGCCGCGCGCCCGCCCGTTCTTTGCGGCGTAGCGCCGAGCACGAGGCCGAAGGCGATCATGGCCAGCGCGATGCCGGTGAGGTAGAGACGGTTGCGGGCGCTGTAACAGAGGGTGGCGATGGTGCCGCTGAGGGGCTTGTAGGGCGGCGGCGCGGGAGGCGGGCTGACAGCCGTGATCTGGAACGGCGACATGTCCGGTTTTTCGTCGCGGATCTTCAAAACATGCTGCCCCTTGCGCACGCGCTTGAGCTGGCGCTGGGCCAGGCGCTCGGCCAGGCTCGGATCATCGACGATCTTCTTGAGGAACTCCTGGTTGACCGACACCTGCTTTTGAATCAGCGACAGGTCGGACTTGAGCGTCATCTTTTCATACGCGAGCCGACGGTTGGCATCGATCTGCGGCATCACCATGCAGCAGGCGATGATCGCGATGCCGGCGCACAGCAGCGGAATCGTCCAGCCGCCGCCATCGGAGGCGACCGGTGCGAGTTCGCGGTCCAGTTCCGGGTCTTCCCAGCGCGGCTCGGGGATGTCGGCTTCGTCTTCGGTGAAGACCGCCTCCGCCAGGTCGGCATCCTCTTCCTCGGCTTCGTCGTATTCAGAGTCTTCTTCGTCGAGCCATTCCTCTTGCTGGGGCGGCGCGTAGCTTCGCACCTGCGGCCGAGGTTCCGGATCTGGCTCTCGAGCGACTTCGTCGGGAACCGTCTGCGCAGATTCGATTTCAACAGGCTCTGAAATCGTCGCGGCTTCAAGCACATCGCGAAGCGCATCAGCAGAAACCGGAACATCTTCAACTGGTTCTGCAAATGCTTCGACGGTGAGCCCATGATCTGCGACTTCCAACGGCGGCGCTTCGCCGACGGCTTGCGTGATGTCAGCAATCTCTTCAATCGTGTCCGGCATGGCATCCAGCGCGGCAATCGTTTCGCCAAACATTTCAGTCGTTCCAGAATCGGCAGGAGCAATCAATTCTGGTTGCGGATCGATGCTGGTTGTGATGGTCGTGGAAGAGTCGGACGCTTGCGATGCCGTGGGTTCCGCAAGAGCTTCATCGATGCGGAGATCCAGAAGAGAACCGGATTCGCTTTGGGCCGGTGCAGGAGCGATCACGGCTGCCGCGGGCAGCGAAACATCCTCAGATTGCGCGGGCAATTCCGCTTCAAATACCAACGCCGGTAGCGTGCAGAGCGAATCTACGCGCTGCACGGCATCGACTTCATCCCATTGCCAAGGTTCATGGGAGACTGTAACCGCTTCTGTCGGTGCGGAGATCTCCGCCTGCGGAGCGATCATCTGCGCAGCAATTGCCTCGGCTGGTGCCGCAACAGGTTCGCCTTCAGGAAGCGTTTCGGTTTTCGCGACGATGCTCGGAGTAGATTCCTCAATGAAATACGCGGCCACGCCCTCCGCCTCATCCTCGGCGTGCGGCTTGGGCGCGGGCCCGCGGGCCGGCTCGTCGGGATCGATCAGCTCCCAGGGGGTCAGGGAAGAGTCGTTCTCGTTTTTCTTGCCGGCCAATGGGTCCATCGTAGCGTTTTCCTATTTGTTCCAGAACGCGGCCCCGTATTGGGCGCGCTCGCCGAGCTGCTCTTCGATGCGCAGAAGCTGGTTGTACTTGGCGACGCGATCGCTGCGCGCGGGCGCGCCGGTCTTGATCTGGCCGCAGTTGGTGGCCACCGCGATATCGGAAATCGTGCTGTCTTCGGTTTCACCGCTGCGATGCGAGAGCACGGCCGAGTAGCCATTGCGAATGGCCATGTTCACCGCGGCAAAGGTTTCGCTGAGCGTGCCGATCTGATTGACTTTCACGAGGATCGAGTTGGCGGTGCCGGTCTTGATGCCCTTCTCGAGGAACTTCACGTTGGTGACGAAGAGGTCATCGCCGACGAGCTGAAGCTTCTTGCCCATGCGATCGGTCATTAGCTTCCAGCCGTGCCAGTCATTTTCCGCGCACCCGTCTTCGATCGAGCGGATGGGATACTTGTCGGCCCACTTGGCCCAGTAATCGACCATTTCCTCGGGGCGAAGGACCTTATCGGGGTTGCTCTTGAAGAACTTGTAGCCCTTCTTTTCGTTGTCCCACAATTCGCTGGCCGCTGGGTCGAGCGCGACGAACACCTGCTTGCCAAATTCATAGCCGGCCGCGGTGACGGCTTCGCCGATCACCTTCAGCGCGTCTTCATTGTCCTTCAGATCGGGAGCGAAGCCGCCCTCGTCGCCGACGGCGGTGCTCATCTTGTTCTTGTGCAGAACCTTCTTGAGCGCGTGATAGATCTCGACGCCGGCGCGCAGCCCGTCGGCAAAGCTGTCGAAGCCCCAGGGTTGAATCATGAATTCCTGGAAATCGACGTTGTTGTCGGCATGCTTGCCACCGTTGAGGATGTTCATCATCGGCACCGGCAGCGTGCGTGCCGCGGGGCCCCCAAGGTAACGATACAGAGGCAGCGAGCAGACTTCCGCCGCAGCCTTGGCGACGGCCATGGAGACGCCGAGAATCGCGTTGGCTCCGAGCTTGGCTTTGTTTGGGGTCCCATCCAGCTCGATCATGAGCTGATCGATGGCTTCCTGATCGCGCGGATCCAGGCCGATGAGCTCGGGTGCGATCTTGGTGTTGACGTTTTCGACCGCCTTGGAAACGCCCTTGCCGACCCAGCGTTTTTTGTCATCATCGCGCAATTCGACGGCTTCATGCTCGCCGGTGCTGGCGCCGCTGGGGACCGCGGCACGGCCAAGGGTGCCGTCTTCCAGCACGACGTCCACTTCGACGGTGGGGTTGCCGCGGGAATCCAGAATCTGCCGGCCCTGGATGAACTCGATATTGATGCTCATGTTCAAAAAGCGCCGATCGCGGCCCAGAGCCCGTAAACGATGAAAAAACGAAGGCCCGGCTCAAAAGCGTGCGATCCGCTGCTTCTCCTTGTGATTATCGGACGCGGGGAACAGAAAACTATAACAGCGGGGGTTGAGTCTATGCGCGAGGGGAAAGGTGTCAAACGGCGATGCCCTCGGATGCCACAGGTATTGCGCAGGGAAAGGATTGCAATGAAGTTACCGCGTCCATGGTATAATTGGCATAGGAGTTCAAATGACCATCAAGGCTGTCATTCAAAATGGCCGAATCGAGCCCCTGGAGCCGCTCCCCCCGGATTGGCACGAGGGGCAGGAGGTGCTCATCGAATCGGAAGCGCCTCAGACGGCAAGTGAGATTGCCCAATGGTCGGAGGATCTAGAGGCTGCGACGGCGCGCGTGCCAGCCGGGGATCATCAGCGATTCATGGAGGCGCTCGATGAGATCGAGCGAGAAAGTAAAGATGC
>JANWHF010000277.1 GCA_025450555.1 Tepidisphaeraceae bacterium
AACACCGGCATCGCCCACGCCAAAGACCCGGTGAAGATGGCGCAGGCGATGAAACATGCTCTGGAGGCCGGCCGGCTTTCCTATCAGTCGGGCCGGATTTCCAAAAAGCGCTACGCCACCGCAAGCTCGCCCTTTGAAGGCGTCATCAGCTACATCCCCGGCGAATAGCCGCGCTTAGGAGTCGATTGCAATGATTCCAGGCGGCAGTTCAGACTCTCCGAGAGCACATCAACAGCATGATGAGCTGTGGCAGACGCTCGCGAAGGCCGCACATATCGTGTTGTCACCCGAGCAACTGGCATCGCTGCACCGGTATCTGGATTTGCTTCTCGAGGCCAACGTTTCGATGAATCTCACGCGCATCGTCGATCGAAGCGCAGCCGAAGTTCAACACATCGGCGATGCATTGACCTTGCTCCCCTTTCTGCCCGCAGGACAAATCAAAATTGCCGATGTGGGCAGCGGCGGGGGAGTGCCCGGTATTCCGCTGGCGATCGCCCGCTCCGATGCGACCGTCTGCCTCATCGAATCCACGCAGAAGAAGGCGAGATTTCTGCAACACGCTGCTGGTGAACTGAAGCTATCGAACGTCGAAGTGCTGAGCGAGCGAGCCGAGGCCGTGGCGCGATCAGATCGGCGGGAAACATTCAATGTCGTGACGGCCCGTGCCGTGGCCGTGATGGATCAATTGGCACAATGGTGTTTGCCTCTCGTGCGACCGGGTGGAAAACTGCTGGCGATGAAAGGCCAGCGCTTTCAGGAAGAATTGCCGCAGGCACGGAAAACAATCGTCTCTTTCGGCGGGGGCAAGGTCACAATTCACGACGTTCAGTTACCGGGCGTGGATTATCACGTGATTGTGGAGATTGCCAAAGCCCGCAGTGCAGACCAGCGGAACCGCAACTAACAGGCGTTTCACGTCCAGATAACCTGCATATCTGCCCTGCTTGTGATCGTGGGAACATTCCCCAATAGCGTCAAACGCCGCATGAGTTAAGCCTGCCGGTGGCGCATCCGATGAGAGGGGTGCAATCGGTATTCCATCATGCAGACTGTTTCTGCGCGAGTGATGCCGATGAAGGTCCGCGGGGCATTGACGCTCCGCAATCCAAGGAGAACGCCATGAAGGCGGCTTTGAATCTCGTTGCGAAGATGTTGAAGGATGAGCAGGGTGGCGAAGTGTTGGAATACGCCCTGATCGTCGGCCTGATCGTTGTCGCTGCGATTGCAGCCATCACTTCCGTTGGCACCAAGGTGCTGGCCAAGTGGAACTCGCTGAACAGCTCGATGTAATTCGATGCTGCCGCTGTTGAGCGACGCGGACATCGATATCCGAACGCATTGTGTCTGCCTGATTGCGGCCATGCCGCGATAAGGAGAAGTACCATGTCCTCAATTCGAAACGTGCTTGTGCGCGCCTGGCGCGATGAGCAGGGCGGCGAGGTGCTGGAATATGCCCTGATCGTCGGCCTGATCGTAGTCGCAGCCATTGCGACAATTACTACGGTTGGCACCAAACTGCTGGCCAAGTGGCAGGGCGTCGATTCGTCGCTGTAAGACGGCTCGATGATGCCGAGTTAAGCCATGCGCCATTCTTTTGCGATCATCCGGGGACTTGCGCGCGCGAATACCCGCTTGCAGCGGCCTTTGCGCCGCCGTGGCGTTTCGGTGCTCGAGATGACTCTCGTGCTGCCGATCCTGCTGATGCTGTCTTTCGGAATCGTCGATTACGGCTACTTCTTCTATCTGAAGGGCACGATCCAGGGCGCTGCCCAGGCGGGGGCGCGGGCGGCCATTGTGCCTGGCGCGACCAATACGACCGTCAGCTCGGCGATCTCGTCAATGATGACGGCCTCGAGCCTGCAGAACTCCGGCTATACCGTTACGACCAGCCCTGCCGATATCACCACAGCGGCCAGTGGCGCAACGTTGACCGTCACGGTGAGCTGCAACTGGGGCACCGCCGGGTATCACAGCCTTCCATCAGTTCTGGGTGGCATTTCGAGTTCAAAAAGCGTCACCGGCGCCGCCACGATGCGTAAAGAATAGCCAATGAGTTCAATCGCCTGGCTGCACCTCCTGCCCCTTCTTGTTCTGTTGATCGTCGCAGCGGCCATCGACCTGGCCAGTAGGCGCATTCCCAACTGGCTTACCGTCACCATCGCGCTCACAGGCCTTCTGCAAAGCGTGTCGCCTTTTCATACCTGCACGATCGGGCTCTCGGTTCTCGGACTACTGACCGGCTTCGTGTTGATGTTCGGACAATTTGCCGTCGGCGGCCTGGGAGGGGGCGACGTCAAGTTGCTGATGGCAGTCGGAACCTGGGTCGGACCGCTTCCTCTCCTGGCGATCTTCGCGGGAGCATCGGTTATCGGACTGATGATCGTCATGGCCCAGGCCTTTTGGCAACGCCGAATGGGTCGGCTCCTTCATAACAGCGCGCTTCTGGCGGTGAATCTGGTTCATATTCGCCAGGTCGGCTTGGATCATGCCCGCGAAACCGGCAAATCCTGCAAGAGCATCGATCGCCCGCTTCCGTATGCCGTCCCAGTTCTCCTCTCGACGATTGCCGCAATATATTTCAAATTATTGCTTGCAATTTGATTATTCATTTCCCTGCGCGCAATTCTGGCTCCAATCACCTCCTTAAGCAGATAAAGGGGTGCGCCGAGTCAATTAGGGACGTGAAATTTCGGCATCAAAAAGCGAAGAGACTCGCTGGCCGTTCTAAACCACAAATCCTTACTGACCGAATCTATGAATAACGGCCCAAACCGGGCAGCGCGCCGTTTGCGCTTTACGGAGACTGATATGAACTGGAAAGCTTGGACGCCTGCTCTTGCCGCAGTCCTGATGGGTGGGGCGGCTGCGAAGCTCGCCCATGACTCCATGGCGCGAAGCCGAAACGCTCCTTCATCCACCGCAAAGCTTGTGCAGGCGGTCGCGGTGAAGGCTGCAATCGATCCCGGTCAGGAGTTGACGCTCGATGAGCTGACCTTCAGTCCGATTGACTCCAAGACGCCGCCGCCCAACGCCTTTACCGATCCGCACGATCTCGTCGGGCGCGTCAGCGCCATTCCCATGGTGCCAGGCCAACTGGTGCTTTCGGAATTCCTGGCGCCCAAAGGCGCATCGTCTGGCCTCCAGGGGCTGGTGCCTGCTGGTGAGCGCGCCGTCACGATTGATGTGACGGATACCAGCAGCTTTTCAGGCATGCTCGCCCCCGGCTGCCGGGTGGATGTTGTCGGGATGATCACCGACAGCGACGCCAACAAGACCATGATTCGCACGATCGTGCAGAACGTGCTCGTGCAGGCCGTGGGCCAGCGATTGGCCCCTGCTCGCCACGAAATCGACGACAAGGATCATAAACCAGCCGCCGACAGCCTGACCTATCGAAGCGTGACCCTGATCGCTTCCCCGAAGGATGCGGTCACGATTCAGCTCGCGGCCCTTCAGGGACGCGTGACGCTGTTGCTGCGCGGCACCGGAGATACTTCCGACGGCGAAGCCAGCACGACGCTGGCCGACTTACGCGGCGATCCGGATGTGGAAGCCTCTTTGCCTGTTGCACCTGCGACTCGGCCGGCGGCCACGCAGCCGGTCGCGACCCCTGATCCAGTCAAAGTCGTTCAGGCCGATCCGGCTCCGACACACAGCCACTGGGTTGTGATTTACAACGGCGACAAAGTCACGCGCGCCCGATTTGACGAACCATCAGATCCTGCCGCGCAGAGCATCAAGCCGGGCACGGCCAATATTCAGGATCCCGGCGATCCAAATGAAGATTCCCTGGGAGAGTAGCGCCATTTTCAAACGTGCGGCGGTGTGGCCGCGCAAGCTCGGCTCTTACTGAGGTAGCGGCGATGAAGACGTCAATGCCAGATGAAAAAAAAATCGTCAACGAGTCATGTGGGGCTCGTCCAAGCGCCCATGGCAAGACGCTTCGGCGCGCCTTATGCGCGGCTGCGTTTGGAATCTTGACCGTCATGGCATGCAGCGCCAGCGCCCAAGACGCTGTGCCGCAGCCGGCTAATGCTGCTACGACTCCTCAACATCTCGTTGCCGGTGGCGTGAATGACAAAGGCGGCCTAGAGCTGAACCCCGGACAGAGCTCCGTCATCACGTTGCGAATGCCCTGCAACAAGCTCGACGTTGAAGTGGGAAACCCGGACGTGGTTCATTGCCGGGCCATTTCGCCGACCCAGATCCTGGTCACGGCTGAAAAGGCCGGGATGACGCAGGTTGTAGTCTCCTGCGACGAAGCCGGTTCGCAGACGGTTGATGTGATGGTAACGCCCAACTTGAAGGAACTGCGGGAACAGATCAAGAAGATGTTTCCTGCTTCCAATGTTGATGTCAGCAACGCCAGTGGCTCGATCGTCCTTCGCGGACGCGCTCCTGATCTTGAAGCGGCCAACCGGATCGCACAAGTTGCGGGCCCTTATGGCGCGCATGTCCTCAATTTCCTCGAGATTTCCGGCGGCCAGCAGATCATGGTGAAGGTGCGCTTCGCCGAGGTGTCGCGCTCCCTGACGCAGAATCTGGGCTTTAACGCATTTGCTACCGATGGCCGAATGAAAGCCGGCATCAACAATGGCCCAGGAGATAATCCTGTCGGCGGCCTGATCGCGCCGGCAGCAGCCAGCGGCAGCTCGACCACCACGATTCCCCCCGTGGCTCTGTTAGGCGCAGGTCAAGTTGGGAATACAGCATTTGAATACTTCATCGATGCCCTGCGGCAGAACAACCTGCTGCGCGTCCTTGCCCAGCCGAACCTCACCGTGATCAGCGGCAAGAAGGCCAGCTTCATCGCTGGCGGCGAGTTTCCCGTTCCGGTGCCTCAGGCCAGCGGCTCGGGCGGCGTCGCTATCACGGTGGACTTCAAACAGTTTGGCGTCATGCTTAATTTTACGCCGACGGTCCTCGGTAATGGCCGCATCCGCATGGATGTGTCGCCTGAAGTCAGCGACCTGGATTTTACCAATAGCGTTTCCTTCAACGGCTTCGTTATCCCCAGCATCACCAAGCGCACCGTCAACACGACCGTCGAATTGGAAGAGGGACAGACCCTCGCATTGGCAGGATTGCTGGAAAACAAGGTGACGGCCAATAAAAGCATTACGCCGCTCCTGGGCGATCTCCCGATCCTGGGGGCGCTCTTTCGCTCAGTGAAATACGAGCGAAGCGAAACGGAACTGGTCGTTCTGGTAACTCCGGTCCTGGTTGAGCCGATGAATCCCGGGCAGGTGCCGACGATTCCCGGCGAGCATTGGCGTTATCCCAATGAGGCGCAGCTCTTCCTGGGTGCTGACCTGGGTGGCCCGGCGCCGGACACCGATCACGCGCCGTCGATGCGGCCACCGCCGCAGTTCCATGGCGATTACGGGTTTACGCCGGCTGCGCAGACCGCGCCCAGCCACTAAGTAAGACAATTCAGCAAGACGTGAAAGAGAAGCGATCGACCGTCCGCTGGAGCAGTTTATGTTTGTGCAACTGAACTGTGTCATCATCGATGCAGATGCCGCCAACCGGCAGGAACTGACGACGTTCCTGGCGAGGCTGGGAGTCCATGTCGTCTCGGGGTATCCGACGATTGAGCCCCTGGCGGCACTGCTGACGCGCAATGACGCCCCGCAACTTGTCATCGTTAACCTCGATCCAAACGCTCCTGAGAGCCTCAAGAAGCTCGGTCATCTTCCACGCCAGCACGGTGCGATCAGCTTTTTTGTGATGTCGCAGGTCCTTGACGCGGCTCTCCTGATGGACGCGATGCATCTGGGCGTCAAGGAATTCATTCCGCTACCGATGAGCGAGGAAAAGCTCACCGCGGCGCTCGATCGCATTTCGCAAAGTCACGGGACCGGCAAAAAGGCGCGAATCATTCACGTGGTGCCGACAATTGGCGGATGTGGTTCAACTACCGTGGCCTGCAACGTCGCCGCTTCCTTGGCGCGCGTCGGGCGCACGGCTTTGCTGGATCTGGACCTGGTGCAGGGTGGCGTGGCGAGCTATTTCGATGTGCGCCCGCGCTACACGATTGCCGACGTGATGGATTCGGCTGAGAAGCTCGATCAGCAATTGCTCGACAATGCCCTGACGCTTCACAAGACCAGCGGCGTGGCAATTCTCGCTCGACCGGAACTCCCGGAAGACACGCAACGCGTCAATGCACCGGGTCTCGCGCGACTTCTGGGCGTACTTGGGCGGGTATTCGACTATGTCGTGCTCGATTCGATGATGAGCATTGACCCGGTCTACGCCACCGCGATTTCCGCATCCGAAATCAACCTGATGGTGATGCAGCTCAACGTTCCCAGTGCCAAAAACGCCGAGCGGTTCGTCGGCGTGCTGCGGCGGATGGGCGTGGAGTCGAGCAAAATTCGCATCGTCGTCAACCGCTACGTCAAGAAAGGGTGCGACATCGAGCCGGATGAAGTCGAGCGGGCACTGGGCCTGAAGATTTCCTGGATGGTGCCCAACGATTTCAAGAACGCGATCGCTGCGATCAATTTTGGCGAGCCAGTCGTCATTCGCGCCCCGCGGTCGGAAATCAGCGCCAGCCTGCACGATCTGGCTGGATCGCTCAACGGCAAAACCGGGAGCGCCCGCGCCCATTGAGCCTCTTTTATTCGAAATGTGAATGGAATCCCGGACTTGTTTGAAGTTACAGGATCAGAAACATGGGTTTGTTTTCCAGCAAGGGTAGTTCAGTCGCCGAGCCGCGCAACGGCCAGTCTCTGATTGCGGGCGAGCCGAATGCCGCGCCGGCCGCGCCAGCGATTCGTCCGGTGCCGATTCATGCGCCTATTTCCGGAAACGCGCCACAGCAATCGGAGCGTTCGGTTTACCTTCAGCAGCTCAAAGTCCGCATTCACCAGCAACTGGTCAGCCGCCTGGACGTGCAGAACCTGCGGATGCTGCCGCCGGATACCGTTCGCGGCGAAGTGCGCATTCTCATTCGAGAGCTGTGCCAGTCGGAAAAAGGGCTGATTAACAGCGCCGATCAGGAACGGCTGATGGACGAGGTCATGGATGAGACCTTCGGCCTCGGTCCGCTGGAGACGCTGCTGAAGGATCAAACCATCACCGATATTCTGGTGAATCGCTTCGATCGCATTTATGTGGAGCGCCGCGGGCGCCTGGAAGAAGCCGACGTCCGCTTCCGCGACAATCAGCATCTTCGACAGATTATCGATCGTATCGTCGGTATGGTCGGCCGGCGCGTCGATGAAACCAGCCCGATGGTGGACGCGCGCCTGGCCGACGGCAGCCGCGTGAACGCAATCATCCCGCCGTTGGCACTCGACGGGCCGGCGATGTCCGTTCGACGATTTGGCGCCAAGCCGCTCCAGCTTGAAGACCTCATCCGCCACGGCGCGTTTCCTTCAGCGGTCATGGATTTTCTCTCGGCGGCCGTGCAGGCGCGATGCAATGTGGTGATCAGCGGAGGCACCGGCTCGGGCAAGACGACGCTCCTGAACTGCCTGTCGCGCTATATTCCGCCGGACGAACGCGTCATTACGATCGAAGACGCAGCCGAACTTCAGCTCCAGCAGCCTCACGTGGTTCGTCTGGAAACGCGTCCGCCCAACGTCGAAGGCAAGGGCGAAGTCACCCAGCGCGACCTGGTCAAAAACAGCCTGCGAATGCGTCCTGATCGCATTGTGATCGGGGAAGTGCGCGGCGGGGAATCGCTGGACATGCTCCAGGCGATGAATACCGGCCACGAAGGATCGATGACCACGATTCACGCCAACAATACGCGCGATTCATTAGGCCGACTCGAAGTCATGATCGCCATGGCGGGCTATGACATTCCCATTAAAGCTTTGCGGCAGCAGATCGCCAGTGCCGTGCAGATCATCGTGCAGTCGCGCCGCGTGACCGGCGGCCGCCGAAAGGTCGTCAGCGTCAGTGAGATCACCGGCATGGAGGGGGATGCCATCCAGATGCACGACCTGTTCGTCTGGGAGCCGACCGGCATGGACACCGACGGTCATGCGACCGGTCGCTTTTCCGCCACCGGCATCCGTCCGCGATGTGCCGAGCGCATCGAGCACCGCGGCATCCGGCTGCCTTCAGACCTGTTCGTCAGGAGGGTGCTCGAGTCGTTGTAGGCCATGCTGCGAGAATGAACCATGAACCAGTTGCTCATCCCCATCCTCATCGCACTTGCCGTGGCATGCCTGGCCTGGTGGGGCGTTTGGCTCTTCGGCTCGCTGACGGACAGTGAGCAGCGAAAGCTTCATAAACGTCTGAGCATTGATTCGATCAAGATCGACACGCCCGGCGCCCTGTCGATCACTTTGCCTGATGAAGTGAAGATGCCTGAGTTCCTGGCGCACAAGCCTTTCATCCAAACGCTTGCGCGCAGGCTGCTTCAGGTTGCGCCTGATGTCAGTTTGCGAAAATTCCTGTTGATTGCCGCATGCTGCGCCATGGCCGGGGCAGTCACCGCCATGGCATTTAACTGCGGCATCGTGGTCATCGCCTGCTGTGGGTTGGGTAGCGGGTATCTGCCGGTCTTCCTCCTGAACATGCGCCATGCCAAGCGGCAGAAGGCGGTCATGATGCAGCTTCCAGAGGCGCTGGACTTTCTGGCGCGCGTCATGCGCGCCGGCCACAGCTTAAGCACCGGATTTCAGATGATGAGCGAGGAACTTCCCGCTCCGCTCTCGATTGAATTTCGCAAGTGTTACGACCAGCACAGCCTGGGTCAGGCGCTGGAGGATGGCCTGCGCGACATGTCGCAACGCATCGATTCAACCGACTTCCACTTTTTTGTGACGGCGGTGCTCATTCAACGTCAAACAGGCGGCGATCTTTCGGAAGTGCTTACCAACATCAGCGGGCTGGTGCGGGAGCGCATCCGACTGCAGCGGCATGTTCGCGCCAAAACCGCCGAAGGCCGATTCACCGGATACGTCATGGTTGCGTTTCCAGCAGTTATGTTTTGCATCTGCTATGCCATGAACAGCGAAAATTACGGCAAGTTCTTTAATACCCATCTGGGCATCATCCTGCTTTGCACCGCAATCGGCCTGCAGCTGATGGGGTTGTTCCTGATCAAGAAGCTTACAACGGTCAAGGTGTAGCCATGGACAATCAATGGCTGATGATTCTGTTATGTGCCGGGGCCGCGGGCCTGGTCGCGATGTTTGTCGGCCAGCTCTTTTCAGGCGCTGACACCGGCAAACTTCGCGACCGCCTCAAGGGCGGCGGGAAATTCACCGTCTCCGCCGCGGCAGTCAAGGCGCAGCGTAATGGCATCAGGAACATGGCCGAGCGCATCGGTCAAATCGCTGCCGAGCCCTTCATGCCTAAGACGCGCGAGACGCAATCAAAACTCAAGATGAAGCTTGGTTGGGCCGGCATTCATGCACCCGCCGCCATGCGCGCGATGACCGGCGCCAAGGTCATCCTGGCTGGTTCGGGCGTGGTCGCTGGCTACTTCGTAGGAAGCATGTTCGATTATTCGATGATGGGATTCGCCGTCGGCGGTCTGGCCGGCTACATGCTGCCAATGATCTGGCTTAAGCTGCGCATCTCGGGCAATCAAAAAGCTTTAACGTACGGCTTGGCCGATGCCCTGGACCTGATGGTTGTCTGCATTGAAGCCGGCCTGACGGTGGACGGCGCCATGCAGCGGGTGGGGCAGGAACTGGCCCTCGCCCATCCGACGCTGGCGCGCGAGCTAAGCATCACTCATATGGAAACGCGCGTCGGTCTGTCCCGGGCTGAAGCCATGAAAAAGCTCGGACTTCGAACGGGAAATCCGGCGGTCCAATCGCTGGTGGCAATGCTGATCCAGGCCGAGCGGTTTGGAACCAGTGTGGCCCAGGCGCTCCGCGTTCATGCCGAAACTTTGCGCGCCAATCGCCAATTTGTTGCCGAGGAAGCTGCAGCCAAAGCATCGGTGAAAATGAGCTTTCCCTTGGTGCTCTTTATCTTTCCGTCCACATTTATCGTCCTCGCCGGACCCACCATCATTAACCTGATGTCAAGCGATCTGTTCAAATGACCTGTGCGGAAAATGCCGATTGAATCAAAAAGGCTTACTATGAACATCAATACAAAAATCCGCGTGGCGCTGAGCCTGATGACCGGCGTGGCAATCGTCGCGCTGGCCGCCGGCTGCAACCACGAAAGCTCCGAGCCCGGCAGCGGCTTTCATTCCGATGAACAGGCCTGGGACATCAATCAGATTGAAGATGCCCAGACTGCCCGCGCTGCCCGCCAGGATGCCACGCTTCGCGACTATCATTTCTCAGCTGACCAGCTCAATTCTCTAGGCCAGGAACGGCTGGATCTGATGCTCCACGATGGTGGCGTCTATACGCCACTGGTGATTTACCTCGATGTTCCCTCCGACGATCAGATTGCCCGCCGCAGGCAGTCGGTGGCGATGTTCCTCAAAGATCGCGGCGTCCGCGATGACCAGATCAAGCTTGAAATGGGTGCGAATCCAAAATCGATCAGCTCAGTCGAGCCGCTTGCGCTGCCCGGCGATGAACAATCGAAGAATGGCACTACGCCGGCATCTCCCGCTGGTCCAGCCAATGGCACAAGTGGACAGCAAGGCATGTCGCAGCCCGGCGGAATGGGTCACTGATATCGCGTCTTCCGGAGTGGAGATCTCGCGACGAACAGGGCAGGTTTTTACCTGCCCTGTCTGCTTTTTATGGCTTAGCGATTTTGCGGGGGCATTTGCGATCCAGCATTTATCGGGCTTGATTTTGCGGGACACAGGCAGCAGAGCTATGATGCCATCGGTTTCTAACCTGAAGATTTCGAGGGGTTGCAAATGCCGGGCGAGCAAGTATTTCCCTGTCCTCACTGCGGGATGGCGTATCAATTGACGCCAGACTATCTGGCGCAATATGGCGGCCAAGCAACCCAATGCCGTCAATGCCAACGCATATTTACGCTGCCAATTGCCCAGCCGATTGGGGTGGCGCCGGCCGAAGGCGTGCAAGTGCTTCCTTATATGGCTCCGATCGCCGCGGTGTCCTATGGAGTGTGGCGCGATGGGAACCAGATTGTTGCAAGCAAAGGCGCCACGCTTCCGCCAGCATGTGTGAAGTGCAACAGCACGGAAGACCTCAAGTCATACCGGCGAACTTATTCATGGCATCATCCCGCTTGGGCGCTCCTGCTTCTGGTCGCAGTGCTGCTCTACATTGTCGTCGCCCTGGCGCTTCGAAAGAGCGGCCCCCTTACCTACAGCTTGTGTCGCAGGCATCGCAAACGCAGGGCGATGGCGCTGCTGTGGATGTGGATTGGCATCCTGGGCAGCTTTGCCGTGATGTTTGTGGGCTGCAGCATGACCGAGCGGCAAGAGGATTTGCAGATCGGTATCGTCCTGGGTTGTATAGGCGTATTTCTTGCGTCGTTGATCCTCGGCGTGTTATTCGCACGTATTCTGACACCTAAAAAGATTGACGATCGTTTCCTCTACCTCAGCGGCGCGTGCCCGGAATTCCTCAATACGCTGCCAGACGCCGGCTTTTCCCGCTAATCCAGCATCGTTCCGATCTCTTTGCCTACGTCCGACAAAAAGCACGGGCAAGATGCAGAGCATTCCTGCCGATACTGTCAATGGAAGAAACATTTGGCAGGAGGTCGGATTGACTGGTATCCACATTGGACAGTTGTTGATCGAGCAAGGGGTCCTCAGCGAGGGTCAGGTCCAGCACATTCTCAAAGTGCAGAAGATCTCCCATCGCCCGTTTGGCGACCTGGCCGAGCGCCTCTATGGCGTCGATCCGAAGGCTGTCGAGGATGCCTGGGTCCAACAATACCTGCGAATGGTCGGCGTGATCGACCTCGAAGAGCAGCATATCGAAGTCGAATGCCTGCGAATGCTCAACCGCCGCCAGGCCTGGCAATTCCATTTGCTCCCTCTTCATCGCGAAGCCGAGGGGCTGCAATTGGCCACCAGCGCCGAAGACCTGGTTCGCTCTGTGAATTTCACGACCCGCAAATTCGATGAGCCGGTCCATTTCCTCATTGCTGAGCGCGAGCAGCTCCGCGAATTCCTGATGAAGCACTACCCCGTCCCGCAGTGCATCGCGCAGTTCTCGGAGAATATGTAAGCCCCGCGATTCTTACGCGATCTAAAAAGACTCGCCGTGCGGCTCCCATTCGCAATGCGGATTGGAGCCGCTTCTTTTTGCGCTCAATAACTCTACAGGTCTGCGGCTGCTGGCTCTACAATGATTGTGATGCAGCCGTCGCAGTCGAAGCCGCAGGATCCTCCGCGCAAATCCAAATCCTCGCCCGTGTTCGTTCGCCTCCTGGCAATGCTTCGCCCGTATTGGCTGATGATCGGGGTGGGGCTTTTGCTACTGCTCCTGTCGATTCCCGGCGAATTGTTTCCCGCCCTGGTCTGGAAGTACGTCACCGATGATCTGATTCTGCGCGGCCATTCCCACCCGACGCCGGTCCTGGCGACATGGTTCTCATTCGGCGGCCATTTACGATCTTCCATGGCGCTGCTGGGCTCATCGTTGATCTGGCTGTTCGTCATTTACGAAAGCGGCGAAGTATTCGGAACGCTCAGCACCAACGTCATGAACCGCATCGCCCAAAGATTTATTCTGGGCCTGCGAAATCGCGTCTACCACAAGCTTCAGGGGCAGAGCCTGGGCTATCTCCAGCGGCAGCGGCTGGGGGACCTGATCAGCCGGGCGATGGGTGATGTGGATGAGATTCAGTCTTTCATCGTCAATGGCATCGATCAGATCATCGGAGAAGGCGTTCTCTGGGCCGCGACCGTCGTGCTGCTGATGATGATGGATTGGCGGGTGGCCTGCGTTTCACTGGCCCCCCTGATCCTGGTCTATGTGCTATTGCGACATTTCAATGCTCGCATCAAACCCATTTACACGGCCGCACGGGAGAGGGCGGCAGAGGTGACGCATCGGCTGCAGGAGAATCTGTCGGGCGTCGTGGTCATCAAGATTTTCGGACGTGAGCCGCAGGAGGCTGAGCGGTTTCAATCCGCCACGCGCGGCTATTACGATCAGCAGATCCAGGCCATCAATGCTCGCAGCATCTTTTTCAGCTTCACGCGAAGTGTCGGCTTTTTCAGCAACGTCTTCATGATTGGATTGGGTGGGTACCTGATCCTCTCCGGCAGCAGCTTCACGGTCGGAAAACTGCTCGCATTCCGCGCTTATTGGTGGCGGCTTTATGGTCCGGTGCAGACTCTTGCGCGCGTCAACGACACGGTTCAACGTGCGGTGGCTTCAGCACGGCGCGTCTTCGAATTACTCGATGCGCCTGAAGAATTGCCCGATGCGCCGGATGCGGTTCGACTTGATGAAGTGCGGGGCAGCATTTGCCTGGAAAACCTGTCGTTTCGATATCCCAACGAGATCGATGGCCGCGAGCAGCCGATCGTTTTGAATGATGTCTCCATCCAGATTCAGCCGGGCCAGACGGTGGCGCTGTGTGGCCCCTCTGGTTCTGGCAAGAGCACGATTCTCAATCTGCTTTTGCGTTTCTATGATCCACTTTCGGGCCGCGTGACCATCGACGGGCGCGACCTCCGTCAAATCAGCAAGGAAAGCCTGCGGCGACATTTCGCGCTGGTGCAGCAGGAAAGTTTTTTGTTTGACGACAGCATCCTCGACAACATCCGCTACGGCCATCCGCAGGCCAGCATGGAGCAGGTTGTCGCTGCCGCCAAGGCGGCCAATGCTCACGGATTCATCAGCCGACTTCCCGAAGGCTATCACACCAAAGTCGGCGAGCGAGGCGTGCGACTCAGCGGAGGCCAGAAACAGCGCCTGAGCATCGCCCGCGCCTTCCTGGCCAATCCAAATGTGCTGCTGCTCGATGAGCCAACCAGCAGCGTCGAGCCGGACAGCGAGGCAGCGATTATCGCCGCCCTCGATCGGCTCATGGTGGGTCGAACGACGATCCTCACGAGCCACCGTCCGAGCCTGATCAACCAGGCCGATGTCGTCTATGTCATTCAGGATGGTCGCGTCACCGAACAAGGCAGCCCGCGCGATCTCGCCCAAGGCGACGGCTGGTTTGCCCGCTTCGTCCGCACCAGCGACGACGCCATGCCGGAAATGGCGTGAGCGGTCGTTTTGCCTCGCCCGATCCATCCGCTAAAATCCAAATCTTGTGCCCTATGCTTACCCTCTTTTGCTCGATGTGACGCAGCGGCTGGTCGTGATTATCGGTGGCGGCGCGGTTGCGGCGCGCAAGGCGGCGGGGGTACAGTCGGCGGGGGGCAAGCGAATTCGATGCGTGGCTTTGGAATTTCACCCGAGAATGTCTCCGCAGGTGGAGCGGATAACGCAGTCTTACCGGCCGGACCATCTCAACGGCGCGGCACTGGTTTTTGCGGCCACGGATCAGCCGGCGGTTAATGATGCGGTGGTTCGAGACTGCCGGGCGCGCGGCATCTTGGTCAATCGGGCGGACGCGGATGAGGCGGAGCCGGGTGATTTTGTGACGCCGGCAAAGTTTGCCGAAGGTGCAATCATGGTCACGGTTTCGGCCGGCAGCCCTGCCTTGTCGGCCGCTTTCCGCGATTCGATAGCGCAATCGCTCGATCGGCGGTATATCAGGATGGCAGACGCCATGCAGGAACTTCGTCCGATGATTCGCGGCACGCCCGGCCTTTCCCAGGCTCGCCGGGCCGAGATATTCCGCGCGCTGGCGGGCGGTGAGGCGCTGGCGGAACTTGAAGCCGGCGGTATTAGCGCTCTGCGGTCCTGGTTATCGCGCACCTTTGCGGAATTGACTCATGCCTGATGTGCCCGGCACAGGACAACTCGTGCTGCTCTATGCCGCGGCCGGCATTTTCACGCTGGCGCTGCTGTTTTCATTGCTGCGCTTTTTCAATGCGGAAAAAACATCGCTTCGCACTACCGCCAAGGTATGCATCTACCTGGGCATCCTCATGGGCATTGCCGTCATCACCTGGCGTGCACTGAATCGTCATTCCTGGCTTCCCCTGGACGACAATTTCGATGCGCTGATCTGGCTCGGTTTGCTGCTCGCACTATTTTTAACCTACATGCAGCGCGCCCATCCCCTGGGCGGGCTCGATCTGTTTCTTCTCCCGATCGTAGTTCTCGTTCTGGTCCTTGCCGGGATCTTCGGGCGTACCAAGCCGCGCGCGTATCTTGAAACCACCTGGTCGTTGACGCATTTGATTGCCGCCTTCGGAGGCGTTGTCGCCTTCGCAGTCGCTGCCGCGGGGGGCGTGATGTACCTGGTCAAAAGCCAGCAGCTTCGTCGCAAAAAAATGCTGTCGGGTCAGGGGCTTGGCAGCCTGGAGCGCATCGAGCATCTAACGTTTGTTTCCGTTTCGCTGGGATTCGCGCTGCTGACGGTCGGCCTTGTCACGGGACTCGTCCGCGCCATCGACACGCATGGCCACAACAGCCTCGGGCCCGACTGGTACCGCAATCCGAAGGTCCTGCTGGCGTTTATCGCCTGGATCGTCTACGCCCTCGTGCTGCATTCGCCGATCAATCCCAGTTTCCGCGGAAGGCGAGCGGCGATTCTGAGCGTCGTGGGATTCGTTTTGATGATTGGTACCGTTGTGGCCGTGCAGTATATGCCGAGCCATTGATCGCACATGCCGAAGCTTTCGCTCCTGGGACTGAATCACACCACCGCGCCGCTGGAAGTGCGCGAAAAGCTGGCTTTCAATGCCCAGCAGCAGTCGGCTGCGCTGGCGCAGTTTCGGCAGAAATTCACGTCATCCGAGATGATTCTCATTTCCACCTGCAATCGGGTGGAGATGTATGCCGCGACCGATGCGCAGGGCGAACCCGGCATCCGGCAGATGATCGAATTCCTTGCCGAGTTTCATGACGTGCCTTCATCGACCTTCGCCGACCACATTTATCAGAAAGCCGATCGCGAGGTCGTCGAGCATCTGT
Organism: Tepidisphaeraceae bacterium; assembly: GCA_025450555.1. GTDB lineage: Bacteria > Planctomycetota > Phycisphaerae > Tepidisphaerales > Tepidisphaeraceae > JANWHF01. The sequence goes on from JANWHF010000277.1 coordinate 15,918, forward strand.
TTTCTGTCGCATCGTCTCTCGATTCGATGGTGCTGGGCGAAACGCAGATTCTCGGGCAGGTTCGCCAGGCGTATGAAAGCGCGCGAGCGGCGCAATTGGCTGGGCCGGTGCTGCATCCGCTTTTTCAGCGGGCCATCAGCGTGGGCAAGCAGGTGATGCATCAGACGCCGCTGGCGGAGGGACGCGTAAGCGTGGCCAGCGTGGCGGTCGAGTATGCGCGAAACATCTTCGAGCACTTTGGCGATAAGACCGTTTTGGCGATTGGCGCCGGAAAGATGTCGGAACTGGTGTTGCAGGGATATGTCTCCCTTGGCGCAGGGAAACTGCTGGTCTGCAATCGCACAGCCGACAAGGCGCAGGAGCTTGCCGCACAATTCAAAGGGCAATCCGTCGCATTTGAAAAGCTCGCCGAGCATCTTGTGGCTGCGGACATTGTAGTCAGCTCAACGGGCGCTGCTCACCCAATCATCACGCGCACGATGTTTGACGGCCTGCTTCGGCAGCGCCGCTATCGGCCGATCTTTTTGATCGATATTGCCGTTCCGCGCGACATCGAACCCGCGGTCGGAGAGATCGAGAACGTCTACCTCTACAACCTCGATGATCTTCAGGAAGTCGTCTCGCGCACGCAGGCGCAGCGCAAGGATGCCGTTGCCGCGGCACGCGCGATTATTAATGCCCAACTGGAAGATTACCTCGCGTCACAGCGTCAGCGCGAACTCGGGCCGGCAATCCAGCAGCTCTACACGCGGTATCATCAAATCGCCCAGGAAGAGCTCGCGCGCACGCTTAACAAGCTGCCGAACGTCAGCGAAGCCGAGCGGGCGCACCTGGAAGACCTGGCCCGGCGGATCGTCAACAAGCTGCTTCACGATCCGATTCAGGTCCTGCGGCGAACCGATGAGATGCATCTGCCCGCATCACAATATTTGCATGCTCTGGAAAAGTTGTTCCAGCTCGATGCATTGAGTTCTGATCAGAACGATTCAGCTCCCCCAACCCTCCCGCCGGATTCCGAAGATGGCCAAGCGCCTTAAGCAGTGGGATTCCGATGTCGGGGAAGCACCCTCGCGCTGGAAAAGCCGCGGATTGCTGCTGGCATTGCTGATCGGTCTGACGCTTTTGGCGAGCATCATTTATGCCGGCCCGGCCTTTGGAACGCTCGCCTATCGTCTGATGTTTGACGGCGGCCTGGCGCTGCTATGGCTGGCTTCCGCCACTGGATTGGGACAGTTCATCGCGAGGCCGCTGCTCAAAGATCTTGTTTCCATTCCAGCCGCGCTGCGCTTCGTGACCATGGCGGCTCTGGGCCTTGGGGCAATGAGTCTTGCATTGCTCGGACTTGGCCTGCTCGGATGGTTGAATGCTTTGACCGCATGGGGACTGGTCGGAATCGGACTGATTCTCGGAATTGTTCGCATCATTCGGCTCGATACGCCAGAGTTGCGTGCGGCACTGGGTAGATGGTTTTCCGAATCGGCTGGAGTCGATTGGCTTTGGCTGCTGTTGGTTCCGACGTTTGTTGTGATGCTCGTCGGGGCGATGTTTCCGCCGGGGTTGCTGTGGAGTCCTGATGAGCCGCATGGCTACGACGTGGTGGAGTACCATCTTCAGGTGCCGCGCGAATGGTACGAAGCGGGGCGAATCATCCCGTTGCATCACAATGCCTTTTCGTATTTTCCTTTTAACGTCGAGATGCATTACCTGCTGGCGATGCATCTTCGCGGCGGCCCGTGGGCGGGCATGTACCTCGCGCAGCTCATGCACGGCGGATTTATTCTGCTGTCGATCCTCGCGGTTTATGGAATCGCGCGATGGAGTGGCGGCCGACTAGGGGCAGTCATTGCCGCAATCGCGATGGGCACCGCGCCATGGATCGGGCAACTTGGCGCGATCGCTTACGACGATGGAGGCCTGCTGCTGTTTGGCACGTTGGCGATCGGTTGGGCGATGATTGGCCTGCGAAGTGGAAAGCTGCGCACGTTTTTGATTGCCGGAATCATGGGCGGGCTTGCCTGTGGAGCGAAACTCACAGCCGTTCCCGAAGTGGTCATTCCCATTTTTATTGTTTGCGTCGCAATCGCAGTCTTTACGCTCCTCCGCCGCTTGCCGGCTTCGCGCCAGACTCTCAGCGGAGCTGTAATATTTGGCCTGCTCGCGGTCCTTCTGTTTGCGCCGTGGATGGGACGGAATACTGCCTGGTCAGGAAATCCTGTATTTCCAGAATTAGCGACGCTGTTTGGACGCGATCATTTCAGCGAAGTTCAGGTCGAGCGATGGAACCGCGCGCATGCCGCGCCTCCGCAAGAGCGATCATTGCGCGGCCGGCTCGGAGCCTATTGGACCCAAGTGCTGGCTGGCTGGCAGTTCGGCTTCATCGTCATTCCCCTTGCAATTCTCGCGGGATTGTCCATTCGCCGAACGGAATCTCATTTCCTCTTTTCTTTGCTAATCCTGCTGACTATTTTCTGGATCTTCTTCACGCACTTGCAGGGGCGCTTTTATGCCCTGGCTCTTCCCATAGCGGCGCTCCTGGTGGCACAGTTCTGGCAGTTGGAAACGATCTCTCGTGCCGGGCAGGCTATTCGAGCATCAACCATAGCGATTGTTGTAATCGCATCCTTATTGTCAGCGGTACTGCTGAACGGCGATCTGCTTTCACGCCTCTATTCGCGCGAGCTTCCACTGGCTCCGATGCTCGGCGCCGAAGACTTCACCTGGCTCATGCCCAGGGCGTTCGATCAAGTCCCCGCCGATGCTCCGATCATCCTCGTCGGCGATGCTCGGGCCTTCTGGTATCCCATCCCCATGAGCCGGCTTCGCTACCGCACGATCTTCGATGCCGACACGAGCAATGGTCGCGGGCTTTTGGACGCATGGGCCGGCCCTCCGCAGGATCGTCGCAACGCCTGGCTCTGGATCGATCCTGACGAGCTCAAGCGATTTGCCCGAACCTATCAGCCCTGCCCGCCGGTGCCGCCTGAGGTTGCCGCTCATGAACGCGCTTATCTGGTTGGGCCGCAAAGCAGGTAGACCAGTTCCCATCCATTTCTGCAGGGCGGCTGTCTTTCTCTGCCGCCGCGAGTTCTCGAGAAGTGTAGCTTCGTTCCTCTTACGGCGTCTCGGGCAAGCGCAGAAGACCGAAAAGAGCCGCGGCCCTCGAAATCAGCATATCCCCGCCGCGCGCGGAATCGCGGATGTGGAGCGGCGGGCGCCCTAGACCGACCACCGCCGCGGGCGATGTGGG
>JANWHF010000278.1 GCA_025450555.1 Tepidisphaeraceae bacterium
AGGCCGCGCGGCCCGCGCGCGATGAACGACATGGGCTTGACGACCATTCCTTCGCCGCCGCGCGATGTCAGCTCTTCCCACCACGCAACTGCCGCTGCTACTGAAGTCGGATCGTTTAGATCGACCTGGCGATGTGCGGTTGCCATCAAGACTGGACCCCCGACTTCGGCCAGCCGCGCCAGCGCCTGCGTGTGCCAGAGATGATCGCGATCCAGATAGACATGGTTCTCGCCGGCCAGAATATGGAACGGAGTGAGCCGCAAATCCTGCACGCTCGTGACGGGCCAGCAATATCGGCGATAAGCCTGCACAAATCGCCCGGCAAGCTCCAGGCGTTCATCCATCTCTGTGGCCAATTCAGCAACGGCCGGCGAGCCAGGAGAATTTTCAGTCGCGCGATGAATGACCTGCGCCGATTCGACGAGAGCCGCTCGCGATGCCGCGCCGACGGCGGCATATTGCTGCTTTAATAGGTCCTGCGCCTTGGCCGACCAGGGCATCAATTCGCAATCGAGGCAGAGCCAGTCTGTTTGCAATTCCCGCCACAAGCCGGCCGATTCGATCGATCGGCGGAGAAGATCCAGCATCTGCGCTTCGGTCTCACGGTCCTCGAAAAATCGTCGGCCGGTGCGGGTATATACGATGCCGATTGAATCCTCTTCGACGCCAAAGCGGGCGCGGGCGGCTGCGTTATCTTTGCAGACGATCGCGACGGCGCGCGAGCCCATGTGCTTTTCCTGGCAGATCACCGATGGGCAGCCGTTCTGGCGGAAATAATCGAATGCGCCATCGGGATGCTCCAGCAAGCCCGGCTCGCGCGAAGTCTGGCCAGGCGACATGGTCGGCGGCAGGTAAATCAGCCACCGCGGATCGACCGCGAATCGGCTCATCACCTCCAGCGCGGCTGCCGAGTTTTCCTGCGGCACCGTGACCGTCGGCCCCAGCCGCGTCTGAATGATGCGCTTGCCAAGCACATCATTGACGTCCAGAACATCATCGTTCTTCTGCAGCGTCTGCGGCTTCTGGCGAGCCAGTACCCAGGCCTGCACGGCCCACTTCTGAGCCTCATGCTTGAGCTGCTCGATGGCCTCGGCAGGTGAAAGCCAAAGAAGCTGATGATTCGCTTCGACGGCGCCTTCCAGCGTGTCGGTAAAGACCGCTTCGAAATAGATGCCGCGTTTCGCGATGCAGCGGTCGGGTCGCGAGATCAATTGCGTGGCCTCACCCAGTCTTCGGATGATTCTTGCCGAGCGCGCACATTCTTCGCGCAGCTCGCGGGCAAGCGTCTGTGTTGGCGATTCGTCCGGCTCCGCGCCGCCGCCGGGCAGGAAGCAGAAGCTGCCCAGCTTCATCACGGCGACGCGATTCTGCTCGTCGCAGATGACCGCGTAGCTGCCGGGCCGGGGATGGTAAATCTTGTCGGATTCGCGCTCGCCAAATTCACGATGCTCGCCCATCGCCGGCAGGGGAAGGAATGGACGCCCCGGCTTGGCCCAAGTCTGGTGCGACTGCACGCTGACCAGCTGCTTTTCCGGCCATCGGAGAGCCGTGAGCTGGCCGCCGAAGACGCAGCCGGTGTCGATGTTGATCGTGTTGTTGTGCCAGCGCGGCTGATCGACCGGCGTGTGGCCATAAACGATCGCGGCATCGCCACGATAGTCGGCGGCCCAGTCGAGCCGTACCGGAAGCCCGGCATCGTCCATCTCCCCGGTCGTGTCGCCAAAGAGTGCGAAGGATCGCACGCGTCCCGAAGCCCGGCCGATGTATTGCTGCTTCATCCCCGCGTGCGCGACGACCAGCCGGCCGTCGTCCAGCACATAATGGCTCACGAGCGAATCGATGAAGTCGCCGACATCGCGAGCAAAGCCATCGGGTTCCCGGCTCAATTGCTCGAGCGTCTCGGCCATGCCATGCGCGACTTTCACGTCGCGCCCCTGCAGCTTGTTGAGCAGCTTCACATCATGATTGCCCGGCACGCACAGCGCGGTGCCAGCTTTCACCATTCCCATCACCAGCCGAAGGACCTGCGGAGAGCGGGGGCCACGATCGACCAAATCGCCGAGGAATATCGCTTTTCGACCATTCGGTGGCGCGACATGAATCTCTTGCGCGTCGGCTCGCACGTCGTATCCCAGCGCCGTAAGCAATTCCACCAACTCGGCATAGCAGCCATGCACGTCGCCGATAATGTCGAAGGGGCCGTGGTCGGATTTGCGGTTAGTCCACAGCGGCTGGCGCTCGAAAGTGACCGACGCAATTTCCTCCGGAGAGGACAAGACGTATTGATATCGAAACCCCTCGCGCCTCAGTCCGCGAATAGAACGCCGAAGCTGCAGGCACTGATTGCGAATGACATGCGATCCAAAATCGCGATCGGGCCGGCTCGTGTTGCGCTCCCGGCACACTTCTTCCGAAAGTTTCAGCACAACGGCAACAGACAGTACATCATGCTCGCGCGCAAGCCTGACCAGCGGCGCGCGGGCCTCGGGTTGAACATTGGTGGCATCGATGACGGTGAGCCGTCCCCGCGCCAGCCGCTTGCCGGCGATGTAATTCAGTACATCAAACGCGTCATTCGTCGCTTCCATCGAATTGGGGTCATCCGCGACGAACCCCCGGCATTCATCCGATGAGACGATCTCCGTCGGCAAAAAATGCTTGCGCGCAAACGTAGATTTCCCCGCCCCCGACGGACCCATCAAAACAACCAGGCAAAGCTCGGGAATGGTCAATTTCATGGAACCAACGTCAGATTCCCGAACTCCAGGAAATGGCGGTCAAAGGTCAGAGCCTGATGCATCCTCATTGCCGTAGATGATTTCATCGTGCTTGTCGCCACCGGTTCCGTCATCCTCTTGTCCATCGGGCAGCGATGCAATCTCCACGATCGCGTCAAGGACGCGCTGATTTTCCTCCGGCGTCGGTGCGCGGGAGAGGAGGTCGTCCTGACTGCCATAAATGACTTCGTCGTGCTGATCTCCGCCGAGCCCGTCATCTTTGGGGCTGTCAGGCTTATCAGCGATCGCCATCAGCCGCTGCATTGCCACTGCGGGATCATATTGAGCAATGTTGCGCCGCCCGATGGTGATCCAAACGCGCTCGCCATCGGCAAGGGAAACAGGCTTGATAGGATGAAACACCCCACCTTTATAGATGGCTTCAATTATCTCATTCATGTTCCACCTAACCGCGTCACTGGTAATCATAGCATTAAACATCAAACGCGGGTGAACACCGCCATCTGCGTGGGCGCGCCCAGTTCGGCATCTTCAGGGCCGATGGAATGGTGGCTCACTTCATATCCAAACCGCATCGCCAGCGGCTGGGCCCAAGTCTGAAATTGCTTGCGGGTCCATTCGAAGCGGTGATCGCGGTGGCGGAATTTGCCGGCCGGAAGCGTCGGAAACTTCACGTTGTATTCGACGTTCGGCGTCGTCAGAATCACCACGCGCGGCCGGGCGAATTCAAAAATCACCCGCTCGAATGCGCCCAATCGAGGCGGATCGAGATGCTCGATCACTTCGATAGCGACAGCAGCATCGTAGCCGGCCAGTCGCTTGTCGCGATAGGTCAGCGAACCTTGAAATAGAGTGATGCGCTCCCGACGCGCTTCAGGCATTTTTTCAAGATCCAGCCGATCGGCGGCAAGCTCCAGTGAGCGCTGCGAGACGTCCATCCCCGCGATCTTTTTGAACTGCTTTTCATCCAAGAGCCGGCGCAGCAGCTTCCCTGAGCCGCAGCCCAGATCGGCGACGCTGGTTGCGCCGCTGGCCAAGAGCTGCGCAATAACGGCATCCATCCGCGCTTCGTGAAGATGGATTTTCTTTTCTGCCTGCTCCTCTTCGGCGGCGCGTTCCTGCTGGACCTGATCCGGATCGGCCTGATCCTCTTCAAGAAGCCGGCTCAGCGCCTGGCGAGTGAGCCGAGTCTGATGCCGAAGATATCGGCTGGCAATCTGCTCGCGAAGCGGGTGCGTCGCCAGCCATTGCTGTCCATGCCGCAGGAGCTTTTCGACTTCTTCCTGATCGACCCAGTAATGCTTGTCATCGTCCAGCACCGGAATCAGGACATACAGGTGCGATAGAAACGTGCTGACCGTGACGGTATTTCGCAGCCGAAGTGTGAAGTAATGGCTCTGGCCCCACTGGGGGAAGTTTTCGTCCAGCGCATGCGCAACCGTCTCCACTTCGTATCCGAGCGGCTCGAAGAGCGATCGCAAAAATGCTTCGCCACTTCGGCAGGGGACGACCGCGAGCGTCGCCTCCAGTGGAATCGGCGTCTGCGCCAATTCCGGCCTCTGCTTGCAGATGCCGGCCAGCGCCGTGCCCAGCACCTGCGCAATCGCGACACTCATGAATGAGCTGGCGACGAAGGGGCGATCATTAACGTATTGCTCGAGGGCGAATCCCTCGCCCGCCGGCCCGCGCCGCCGGCGCACGAGATGTATCGGATCGATCTCCAGCAGCAGGGCCGCGGTGCAGCGATCATTGCTGGCCAGCGGATAAAGCACATGCGCCTTGCCAAAGGAAAGATCGAACTTCTGCGGCCGGCTTGGGTTCTTGTGCAGCAGAAAGCCCAAATCGGTGGCGGGGTGATGCGTGGTGGTCAGCGTCAGGAGCATGCTTTAGCCCGGAAATGCATCTTCACCGCAGAGGACGCAGAGGGCCGCGGAGGAAAGGCAAAATAATCTCCTATTTTCACTTCAGCTCATCCAACTGCCGCTCGAGGTCATCGAGGAAAGCCGCCTGGGCGGCGTTCATCTTGATCCGTGCTGCGGGAAGATCAAACCACGCGCATCGATCTACTTCTGGAAACTCAGCCCGTTTTCCCGATTTGGGCGGCCATTCCATTTGGAAAACATTGGATCGCAGTTTCGCCGGATCGAAATCGCCTTCGCACGCCCAGGCATGGACGACTTTCCCGCCTTTCTGCCGGATGGGGGACAAATCAATCTGCGATTGCGGCGGGCAGCAGCCCAGCTCTTCCTCGAATTCCCGTTGGGCCGATTGCAGCGGCTCTTCGCCTGCGTTCGCGCCGCCTTTGGGAATACTCCAAGCCCCGTCATCTTTGTTCTTCCAGAACGGCCCGCCCGGGTGGATCAGCAGAACTTCCAGCCGCCCTTCGCTCCTGCGATACATCAAAATGCCGTATGAGGTTTCAGCCATGCGATGGAGAATCGTAGGCAACTTCCGCGAGAAGTCTGTCAAACTTCGGCAGCGTGACTTTGTCGCAATAGGCCTGCTCGAAAGCGGTTCGGGCGCGTCGTCGCAATTCAAGGTGGCGCTGCGGATCGGTCATTAGGTCTCGGATAAAACCAACGACGGCTTGAGAATCACCCACGCGGACGCTGATGCCGCAGCCGAATTGTTCGATGGCATGATCGACGTTGCCGCCCTCCGGGCCGATGTAGATCACCGGAAGTCCCATCGCCAGGTTCGCGTGAAGCTTGCTGGGGCTCATCACGCCGAGCATGGGGTCTTCCAGCGTGATCAGCGCGGCGTCGGCTGATCGCATCAGCTCCGGCGTCTTGTCCTTAGCGACGTAAGATTCAAATTGCAGGTTGTTCAGTTTCAGATTCCGTTTCTGCTCTTCAAGCCACGCTCGCTTAGCGCCGCCGCCGATGAAGCGAAAGAGGACTGGTTCATTTGCCAGTGCGACGGCCGCATCGACGAGCGTTTGAAATTCGTGGCCGTATCCGGCATTTCCAAGATACAGAATCGTAAATGGATGCTCGCTTTGCTTCGGCTCCTGCTTCGCACTCACAGTGTCGAATAGCTCCAGCCTCTCCCAATTCGGAATGATCTTGAACGGCAGAGGATATATCCTGGGTTTGTATTGCTGCAGCAGTTTCGCCATCGCCTCATCGAGGCAGACGACATGATCAAGCCGGGCAAATAAGATTCGATTGAGCCTTCGCAGAAATCGCGCCAGGAGGCTGCGCGGGCTGAGCATGCCCGTGCGCTCAATGGCTTCGGGATAGCAGTCCATGTTCCACAGGATGATTTTGACCTGCGGATTGATGAGCCGATGTAAGATCGCGGCGAAGGCCAGGTAGGGCGGCGTCGTGAGCGAAATGATCACATCCTGCGGCGGCATGCGGAACATGTGGACCCAAGCGCCGATGTAAAACGTCAGCCAGTCGATGAACCGACTCAAGCGCGATCGGCTGCCGAGCTGGGTGCTCCAGATGCGGTGAACGTGTGCGCCGGTTTCGGAATCATCAGCTTCGATTCTGCCTGTGTATCCCGAGCGACTGGTGACCATCGTTACGACGTCGCCGAGCGTCGCGCGATGCTCGGCAAGCGATTGGCACAAATGAGCCGTCGGACTGATGTCAGGCGGGTAGAACTGGTTCAGGAGGGTGAGGCGCATCGAGGATGGCGAGCGATCGTCCCGATTTATGTCGCGCAAGCAATGCGAACGTTTGGAGGGCGGCAGTCCTCTGCCGCCGGGAATTCACCATAACGGATGCGCACGAATCGTGGATGATTCAAAAGAGCCGCGCACGAAGTAAGCGGATTTGCCGTGGGACATCGCGCGCCGAATCCGCTTACTTCGTGCGCGGCTCTTTCATTCTTACTCTACGCGCGGCGTCGCGGGAGTGACGTCCCGTATGGCGGTTAGCACCCTATCCGATGGCGCTCTCCGTGCCGGTGTCGCGCGGCTGGCCCGATTCTTCGGGACGATGCTCAGGCTCGGCCAGTTTCTGCTTTTCCATGAGGATGCCGACGAATTGTGCCAGCGAATTGATCTTCTGATCCTGCACGCTCACGATCGACAGCAGCTCGAAAACCACCAGAAACAGAAACACGCTGACGCAGATCAGCGCGAAGGTCGTGTATTGGATGTTCAGCTTATGCGCGATCCAGCCCACGGCGCTGGGCTTGAAAGCGAGTGCAAGGAACGGCAGCCCGATCAGCACCCACAGCAGCGCGTAGCGTTCCTTAAGTTTATATGTGCGCAGTCGGCGCACGGCCAGCAGCAGGAGAATCCCACCGAAGCCCACCAGGAACAGGTTTTGGAAGATGTTCATCTTTCCCGAACTCGCTTTCGATTAGGCATTCGGCACCGGCCTGCGAATATTGATCGCGCCCCGTCTTTCCACTGGGCCAGGGCTGACGCGCCAGGTCCAGCAGCAGGCAAACGGTTACTTTCAGAACATAAAACAGGCCATTAAGGAGGCTAATGCTGCTTCGGCCGGTTCGACGGTGGCGCATTTTCACCGGAATCTCGCACACGCGATAACCAGCGCGCTTCAGCAGCAAGATGACTTCCGGCTCTGGATAATCTTCCGGATACCAGTGGGCGAAGGCGCGAATCACCCGACGGTTGGCGGCGCGGAAGCCGCTCGTGCAATCGGTCATCCATTGGCCGGCCAGCGCGCGGATCAGAAGCTGCAGCATCCAGGCGCCGAATTTCCGCACCATCGTCTGCCGATAGCGGGTGGCCTCCATAAACCGCGAGCCAACCACCAGGTCTGCATGGCCCTCGAGCAGGTGCTCCACCAGCCGGCGAACTTCAGCCGGTCGATGCTGGCCATCTCCGTCCACCTGAACGGCCACTTCATAGCCGTGCAAGGCGGCAAAGCGGTAGCCGGTTTGCATGGCTCCGCCGATGCCAAGGTTGAAGGGCAGGCTCACGACCGGGACGCCCGCCGGCACCTGGCGGACGGTGTCATCGGTGGAACCATCGTCCACCACCAGCACGTCGAATTCCGGCAAGGCCCGGCGCAGACGGTGGACCACCTTGCGCACCGACGCTCCTTCATTGAAGACCGGAACAATCGCCAGACAGCGATGGGGAATTGGGCAGCGTTCGTTAACTGGATGCCTGCGTAGCATAAATGTGACTGCAATCGACGGCGAGCGAGACTTTCAAGCAATCTAACAGGGGATAGGCGGCAGGGGAAGCAGCACTGTTAGGGTCAACAGGAATTGTTCGCGCTTTGTAAGCGCGAAGAGATCCCGCAACTGTTTCCGTGGGATCAAGTGCTCGCAGCTCCGCGTGCAACGGGTTCTTTCGAAGAGCGAGCGCGGAGGCCCTTCAAGCGATGATAAAGCCGGACCATCCATTGCGGCATGAAGAATGGCAGATATTGGAGGATCAGCAGCCAGAGGCGCTTTCCGAACGGACCGTAACGTCGGAGAATGGCCCAAGTGGCCTTCCAGTACCGATCCGACTTTTTGCTGAAAATCATGTCCCAGCGATTGGTGACCAGCGGAATCGTGTTAATGTGATTGTAGAGAACGCTATTGAGTGAGATCACCGGCTGATATCCCGCCTTGGCGGCTCGAAGCACCAGATCGCTGTCGGCATGATACTGGGGCATGTCGATTTCGTCGTAGAAGCCGACGTCTTCGAAGACCTGGCGGGGAATGAGCACGCCATTACCTGGCATGGTGGGGACCGGCAGGGGGTTGGGCAGCGTTCCTTCCAGATCGCGCCAGCGCTTGCCCCAGCCACGGAGGCCCAGGGTTTCGTAGCCCTTGAAGATTGACGTTGAGCCGATGGACCAGATCTTTTCGCGATCGTCGTCGCAATGAATCCGGCAGCCGACGATGTATTTGGGATTCATCTTCGCGACTTTCACCATCTCGGTAAGAAAGTCCGGCTCCATCTCGCAGTCGTCATTGATGGTCAGGATGTAATCGGCGCCTTGGGCCAACGCATGTCGTGCGGCCATGTTGGTGCCGCCGGACCACCAGAGATTGCCGTCGCCGCGAAGCACTTCGACTTCGGGGAAGTTCAGCTTGATGTTGAGGTAGGTGTTGTCGGTCGACCCGTCGTCGCAGATGACCACACGCTTATTGGGATAGGTCACGCGCGCGAAATGCCGAAGGAAATTGAGGGTTTTATCGCAGCGGTTGAATGCGGGAACCACCGCGCAAACCAGCGGATACTGCGGATTGGACGAGCCTTGAGCCATTGCCTGTCAAACCACTTTACTTCTAATTTTACCGCGAAATGTGATACCAGATTCGCGTGCCGGCATCCTGCCATTTCATGGGCAGCACTCGCGCGGCCCGTTTTACGACTGGCTCAACGCGGCGCATCAGGCGGACTTTGACCGACCGATCATTGGATACATTGTAGTAATTGAACATTCCCGCTCGCGCCGCCTGCTTGCTGGCCTTGGGACCCAGCGTCGCCTGATCGCAATCGGCCATGGTTCGGCGAGTCAGGAAAAGCTGCCCGCTGTAGCGCGCCTCACGGAGCAGGTCCCATCGCCATTCTTCGACCCCGTTGCCGTTGGTTTCACCGACGTGCGATGCGCCGTTGCGCAGCGTGCGCGGGTTGATGAACAGCGCCTCCGGGTAAAGGAGGCCTTCCATCTTCCAAAGTCCGTCGCCGGTAAGTCGCAAGCGTGAGACGCCGACGAAGTGGTCGCCGCGCCACTGGAAACACTCGCCAAGATAAACTGATTTTTCCGGAGCCGTCAGGTGGCTCCAGGTGAGTGAATCCATCGCCGACGGCTTGAGGCGGTTGCCTTCGATCACTTCACCGACGATGTCCAGATCTTCATCCTGGGCGAACTGCCGGAGGTCGGCGAGGCTGCCAACCGCATGTTCGCCCGGCTCAACGACCTTAACGCCAGATGCTTCAAGAAATCCCCGGGCCGCTGGATCGAGCGGCCGATCGACCACGCAGCGAATCAGCAGATTCTTATGGCTTTCAGCCAGCATGCTCTGGACCGTGCGAATCACTTCAGTGGAGCCATCGGTTAACCGGAGAGAGATGCCGATTTTAGGCCGGGTGGTATCGGTCGGCAGATGATAGCCGTAGGTGAATCGCTGGCGGGCTTCGCGGAAGATTTCGAGGATGCGCTTGGCCGAATTATCCCAGTTGTAGTTGGCGGCAATGCCCGGCCCCGCCGCGATCATTTGCTCCCGCAAGACCGGCTCATTTTGAATTCGTCTGATTTGCGAAACCAGTTGCTCAGTGCTTTGTGGATCGAAATAGAGCGCGTTGTCTCCGAGAATCTCGCGCAAGACCGGCAGCTCCGAGCAGACCACCGGCACGCCACACGCCATCGCCTCGATGGCCGGCATGCAGAAGCCTTCGAAGGTCGTCGGCAGCACCACCGCCTGTGCATGGCGATAGAGATAGCGCATCTCATCGGCCGGAAGGTCTGTGTAGACCCGGCAGATCTCATCGAGTCCCCGCGCGGCGATTTCCTTGCGAAGCGGATAGCCGCCGGGCAGTTCAAATCCGCTGAAAACTACCGGGAGGACGTGGCGCTGTGCCCGCATCTGCTCGATGGCGTCCAGCAGCAACTGATGGTTTTTGTGCTTGTAACAATTGGCCGGATAGAAGAGGTAGTTTTTGGGCAGAGCTTCTTTTATCCAAACGCCCTCGGCTGGCTCGCCGTCAATCAACTCCGGCTGCGGAGCATTATGGACAACTTCGATTTTCCGCGGATCGACATCGAATTTTTCGATGAAGGAGCGTTTGCAGAATTCGGAGATCGCCACCAGGATCGTCGCCGAGTGGCAAATCTCGGGATAAACTTCACGCCGCGCAACCAGTTCCGCTTTGCTGAAATTCTCCGGCAGATACTGTTCCTGGATATCGTGCAGCAGCGCAACCGTCGGCCGATCGTAAACGCGCGGATTAAGATTGTTCAGCGGCCCAAAATAAAGGTCGAATTCGCTTCGATAAGCGTAGATCTGCCCCTCATCGAGAATTCGCTCAAGCCGAACGCGCGCTTCTGGCCAATTTCCGGATGTATCTCCTGCCGCAACCAGCACCTTGTTCACCAGCGGCATTCCGTCCGGATGGGCAAAGATGATGTACTGATGGGTTGAATCGTGCCGCAGCAGAGCGCGCAGCAGCCCGCTGAAGACATAGCGCGCTCCGCCGCCGTCTGTTCGTAACGGAAATGCGTTAATCCCGATGCGCATGCGTAACGATTGTCCCTCAGTGTCGGCCCCGCCCGGTCGCGGTTCAAAAGAGCGGGTATCATTCATACCAGAAGTTGTTTTTCAACTCGTCTTCGAGCCCTCCGCCGGTTCCGTTGTCATAGCCTTGCGAATTGGGCGAGCCAGGGACGATTATACATTGTGAAACATTTTGCGCGATCTGTCGTTCTCGTCTGCCGATACAGCGGCTCGTGAGAAGCGTATAATGCGCTCCTGGCGTGTAGCGTTTCCGATTGATCGATCCCTGGTTTTGTTTGCAGCCAATGATTTCAGCACTTACGGGCCATCTCCGCACGGTTGAGGAAGACCGAATTCATGTTGAAGTGGGGCCACTGATTTGTGAAATGCTGGTTCCCGCCGCGGATGTGCCGGTGCTGCGCGCCAGCATTGGCGAGCCGATGACCTTTCACACGCTTTTTTACATCGAGGGCGATGCCTCGGGTGGTAATCTTGAGCCGCGGTTAATTGGCTTCCTTCGTGCCGAAGACAAGTCCTTTTTTCAGCTTTTCATCACGGTCAAAGGCATTGGGCCCAAGAAGGCGCTCAAGGCGCTGGTGCAGCCAGTCGGGCAGATCGCGCATGCAATCGAGTCAAAGAATGCCCGGTTCCTGGTGGAGCTTCCGCAGATCGGCAAGCGCATGGCGGAGCTGATTGTCGCTGAGCTGGCCGGCAAGGCCGCAAAGTTTGCCACGGTTGGTGGGGGCGCCGCGCGTCCGGCCGTCGCTTCCACCGCGCGCTCGCCGGCCGAAGAAGACGCGATTGCAACGCTCATGGCGCTTGGCGAGCGGCGCAACGATGCCGAGCATCTGCTGGATCGGGCGATTCACTCTTCGCCGGGCCTCAAGACGACCGATGCCTTCGTGCGTGAGATGCTGCGGCTGCGAACGGTTCGCTCCTGATCGCGCCAAACCTCCAGTTTTTCGTTTCTTCGTTCGATCCATTAGTCCCCTCCGGCTATAATGTTCGCAGAATGTTTGGATCGGCCGGAGGAACACGACGGCCGACGGGCATCGTGTACGCGGGCTTGTGATGCAGTTGTCGATCGCTAAAACAGTTTCCATGGCGCGGGATCGGATCATCGGGCCGCAGGCGGAGAGCCCAGAGGAAACTGAATACAACTACGCGCTGCGCCCCCAGAAATTTGCCCAATACATTGGGCAGGAATCGCTGATCCGAAAACTTCGCATTGCTGTCGAGGCAGCCAAGGCGCGCAAGGAGCCGGTCGATCACACGCTTTTGCACGGCCCGCCGGGCTTGGGGAAGACGACGCTGGCACACGTCATCGCCAACGAAGTGGGCGCACAGGTCCACGTCACCAATGGGCCGGCGCTAACCAAAGGAGCCGACCTAGTCGGCATCCTGACCAAGCTCAGCTTCGGTGATGTGCTGTTCATCGATGAAATCCATCGACTGTCCGCAATTGTCGAAGAATACCTGTATCCGGCAATGGAGGACTTCAAAGTTGATGTAACCCTCGATCAGGGTGCTCATGCCCGCACCGTAACAATCCCTGTGCAGCCTTTCACCCTGATCGGCGCCACGACGCGCATGGGTTTGCTGACCGGCCCTATGCGCGGCCGCTTTGGCATCAGCGAACACATCGAATTCTACGATCCGGAGGCGCTCCACGAAATTCTTCGAGCCAATGCAAAGCAACTTCGGCTCGATTGCGACGACAAAGCTCTATGGGAATTGGCGCGGCGAAGCCGGGGCACGCCTCGTGTGGCCAATCGGCTGCTGCGGCGCGTTCGCGATTTTGCAGCCGTCGAAGGTGATGGAACAATCACGCTGCCGATCACCAAATCAGCTCTTGAGCTCGCGGCGATCGATGAACAAGGCCTCGACGAGCAGGATCGCACTTTCCTGCGGACGATGATCGAAGTCTATGATGGGGGCCCCGTCGGTATCGATGCGATTGCCGCGACGATGGGCGAAGAGCGCGACACGCTTGAGGATGTGATCGAGCCTTATCTGCTGCAAAACGCATTTGTCACGCGCACGCGCCAGGGGCGAAGGGCCATGAAGCAGGCCTACGATCATCTCAATATCAAGTATGTTCCTCGGCCTATCGCCGAAGGTGAAGGTGATCTGTTCGCGTCAAAGGATTAGAATGAGCGCCCATTTTTTCTCCGAAAAATTCGCTGCCGCCAGCAGCTACGCCAAATATGTCCTCACCGGCACCGCCGAGCAGCAGCGCCGCTGGCAGCAGGTCTATGAGCAGGCTCGCCTTGATCAGCGTCAAACCGCTCTGGTTGGCATGTTTGTCCGCGAAATGAAGGTTCTGGTCATCAGCGGCATCTGGTGCGGTGACTGCGTTCAGCAATGCCCGCTGCTCGCGCGCATCGCCGAAGCCAGTTCCAAAATCGACTTGCGATTTGTGGATCGCGACGCCAATCGCGACTTGGCCGATATCTTCCACATCAACGGCGGCGATCGCGTTCCCGTCGCCATCTTCATGGCCGAGGATTTCGAGCGGTGCGGCACCTTCGGAGATCGCACGCTCAATCGCTATCGCGCCCTGGCTCTCAAGCAGCTTGGCGCCGCCTGTCCGACCGGCCTGCTTGGGCCCGACAAGGAAGAGATGGCGATGACCCTCCAGGATTGGCTCGATGAATTCGAGCGCGTCCAACTCATGCTGCGACTGAGCGCCCGCCTCCGGCAGAAGCATGGCGACTAGGAATTTTCTCCCCGCGCGTGCTGGAAACTACGGCAGCAGTCCGATAAAACAGAAAATCGGGCAGGGATTCGTACAGATCCGATATAAATTTTCGCCGGGCCAACGCGGGCCGAGCGGCGTATAGCATCTGACGGACCGACCGGAAAATTCTCACCTGGAAGAGGCCAAGGATGGCTAAGTGGCTTAATGCTTTTGCGATCTTAGCGCTGTTTGTTGCAACGGGGTGCCAGCCGGCGGCTAGCTCCTCGATGGTCGTCGATTCGCTCCCGCCGCCCAATTTCAGCGGGCC
>JANWHF010000279.1 GCA_025450555.1 Tepidisphaeraceae bacterium
AAAAGTTTGCGGTGGGCAAACCTGCTTATATTTCAATGGTTCAGGCTTTATCTGAGCTTTGGCCGGCGCTGGCCGACTTCACATCGGACGGCTGCTTCTGGGGCGCGTTCTTCGGAATGATGATGATCGCATGCGGCGTGGGTTGCGTGGTCGGCGCGACAACGTGCACCGTTGGCAGCGGCCGCGCATTGGCCGGCACGATCCAGTCGCCGTGATGATCAGGATGCCCGGCGGGCAGCAGATCGGCCTTGCGGAAATAGCGCGGGACGCTCGCGTTTGCTTCATTGGCCGCGTCCACAGCGGTGAAACCGTAGACCGAAAGATTCATGTACGGGGCCAGGTCGCTGTATACAGCCGGCAAATGGTCGCTGCGCGTGATGAAATTGTCGGGCCGATCACTGGGATTCACGTTGCGGAACGTATAGGCGCGAATCTCCGCGGCATCGACTGCCGCCTGATGGCGACCGCCGAAGTAATAGTACCGGCCATCGGGGCCGCGATGCTGGTATTGCACCGGCTCATAGATGATCGCGGCGGAACTCATCGATTGGATCAACGTTAGAACGACAAGGGTCAGCAGGCATGTGCGCATAAAAAACTCCCGTTAAAAAAGCTGCGGGGAGTTTAGCAGGTCCGATAAGGTTCCCTCAGCGCCAAATAGTGATCGCGATCGAATTGGCCCAACATCGCGCGCCGGGCGTGACGGATATACCGGATATGAAGCGGATCGATCAGCTTTCAGAATTGCCGTTATAGCGTGGCCCCGCCGCCCAGTTAAGCTTCTCGGCCAGCGTCTGCCATTCACGCGCATTTGGATTTTCCACCAGCAGCACTGCATGCTCCGATCGCGTGATGACCACGCGATCGCCCGCGCAAAGCTGCGTACTGGCCTGGCCGTCGCAGGACAAGGTCGTGCCGGCATTCACCCGTCGTGCGGAGATCAGCACCGTCGATCGCGACGAGACGACGACCGGCCGAAACGAAAGACTGTGCGGGCAGATCGGCGTGATGCAGAAGGCTTCGACATCAGGATCCATGATCGGGCCACCGGCCGACACGTTGTAGGCGGTCGATCCGCTGGCGGTTGAGACGATGATGCCGTCGCCGAAATAGCTGACGCCGGCCTCGCTATCGACCGACAGCGTCAGCTCGACCATTCGGAAAGGTTGGCCGGCAGTGACGACCGCATCATTCAGCGCGGTCGCAGTGAAGCGCCGCCGCTCGGCAAGATCGCGCGGATCTTTCCATTTGCAGTTGACGCCTGATGAAATCACCGACGCTTCGAGCATTTGCCGACGCGCGATCGGCAGCCCTTCGCCGATGAACTGCTCGAGATGACGCTGGTAATCTTCGGGCGTGAAGCTGGCCAGGAATCCCAGTCGGCCAAAGTTCACGCCCATGAGGGGAATGGCTTTGCCTTCAAGTCGGCGGGCGGTGGAGAGCAACGTGCCGTCGCCGCCAAGGACGAGAATCAAATCCGCATCGAGGCCGGCAAGGCTTTGGCCGTCGTTGTCATCCTCCCCCACCAATTCCATTTTCTTTGCCAGCCACGGACGCAACGATTCGACCGCGCGCTTCACGGCATTCTTGGAGAAATTTGCGACGATGAACACCCGCTTCATTGAGCGGCGATTCTAGAGATAGGCTGCACCATTGAAAAGCCAACAGCAAATGGATCGTTCCGATGATTTGCGATTTTCTTCGCCGGCGCAGGACGTTGGGTTGTATCGCGCCGTGAGCTTTCGTAACCTTACCCAAAGGCTTTTTCCGTGCGCGAGCCGATGTAGGTCAAGGCCAGCCGTGCTTGAATGCGCGTCGCGCGGAACGCAAACTTTACTTGGAACGGCAGGTTTGATTGAAGCACATCGAGGCGTTGGAATCGAGGAGGCTGCTTTCGGCCACAGCCGCGTTCTTTCATAAGACCCTTGCCGCCGATTCTTCGGATATTCAAGGCTTCACGCCCAGCCAGGTCAGCAAAGCCTACGGCTTCGACAACATCAGTTTCAGTCATGGCGCGATTAGAGGCGATGGCACCGGCCAGACCATCGCCGTCGTCGATGCATTCAACGATCGCAAGGTTGTCAGCGACCTGGCGGTGTTCGATCAGAAGTTTAGCCTTCCCGCGCCTCCGACTCTCAAAGTAGTCAACCAGACTGGCGGAAGCGTGCTGCCGCCCAACAACGCCGGGTGGGCCAGCGAGATTGCACTGGACGTCGAGTGGGTCCATGCGGTTGCGCCGCAGGCAAATCTGCTGCTCGTGGAATCGCGCAACGGAAGCGAATCGAGCCTGCTCGCGGCGACGCGTTACGCGGCATCAGCGCCGGGCGTGAGTGTGGTTTCGATGAGCTGGGGATTCAATGAGTCTTTGTCGCAGCTCAAAATGGATCAATCGCTGTTGACTCCTGCCGGGCACGCGGGCGTGACGTTTGTCACGGCCGCCGGCGACAATGGCGCTGCAGCCGGTGCGGGATGGCCCGCTTCTTCTCCAAATGTGTTATCCGTCGGCGGGACGAACCTCACTTTGGATTCCAGCGGAAATTACGGATCGGAACGATCCTGGTCCGACACCGGCGGCGGATACAGCCGGTACGAACCCGAGCCTTCCTATCAGCAGACGGCGCAGCATTCGGGCGCGCGATCGACGCCGGACGTGGCATACGATGCCGATCCGGATACGGGGTTTGCCGTTTACGATTCGATCCCTTACCAGGGCGCAACCGGTTGGCAGGAGATTGCCGGCAACAGCGCTGGCGCGCCGCAGTGGGCGGCGCTGGTTGCCATCGCCGACCAGGGTCGCGCAATCAGCGGCCTTGCGCCGCTCGATGGATTGAGCCAGACGCTGCCTTCGCTCTATTCGATTTACGCTCCTGCTGGTGCTTCGGGAAACGCCACTTACACAGCCGACTTTCATGATGTGGCAGATGCGGGTGATAATCGCGCCGATACACCGGCGACTTTGAATTACGATACGGCTACGGGATTGGGCAGCCCCAAGGCCGGCCAGATTGTCGATCTGCTCGTTGCTGATCCAGGCACGACTCCATCCTCGAGCGTCTCGCTCTCGGCGACGTTTTCCGGCAGTCAGCCGATCATTGTTGGCGCAGGCCATCAAGGATCGGCCACGCTGGTTCTTACGAATCTGACCGGAGCGAAGCTGGCGGGTAGCGCGCAGATCGCCGTGTATGCTTCGACCGACAGTTACCTTGACGCCTCCGATCCGTTGCTCATTACCCATCCGACTGTTACCGCTCGGCTGGGCAGTCACAAGCAGACGCGCATCCAGATTCATTTCGCCGCACCCAAAGATCAAACGCCCGGCACTTATTACCTGCTGGCGTCGATGTCCTTCTCACCGCTGAGTGGAGGCCAGACGCTGACCGATGTGGCATCCATCGGCACTTCCAGTGCCGATGCCAACCTTGGCGGGTGAGATCACGCCGATTATGTTTGGCGCTGTCCATTGCAGATGATCGTAAATGCAATTAAAGAGCCGCTTACTTCGTGCGCGGCTCTTTACTGTTCTTCAGCGGTTCTTGCGTTACGCCGATTCGCTCACATCCGGCACATCGATTCCCAGCGCATCAGCCAAGTCCATCATGTGTTCCTGCTCCTGCACGATGATCGAGCGCAGCACTTCGCTCAGCGCAAATTCGCCCATGGCGTCCGCTTGCCGAATGCGTGCGCGATAATTGATGACCGTCACGCGCTCGTTTTCCAGATCGAAGCGCAGCATGTCTTCAGCCTTATCTGAAGTCTTCACCGGCTTCGGCGTGACCGTGGGCTCGCCGCCGAGGTAGTCGATCTGCTTGGAAATCTTCAGCGCGTGAGACAGTTCCTCGCCGGCGTGTTTCTCCAGCTCTCGGGCTATGTCCATGTATTCCGCGCCCTTTAGCACCTGGCTGTAATTCACATACGCAATGATGGCCTGATATTCGCGGGCCAAATCTTCGTTCAGCAGCGAGATCATTTCCTTGCGGTCAATCTTGAGCTTATCCATTCACGTTCCTTTCAAATTCGTCTAAGGAAACCGAATGTAGCAGCCGGGGCTGATTGCCTGAACGGAGAAAAAATGGGATGCAAGAGAGACTGACCACGGAGGCACGGAGACACGGAGGCGTAGTTCTGCTGGAACGTGGTCCGATGCGGGGGACATATGAATTAGCCATAGATACACACAGATACACACAGATAAAATCAGACAAAACTCCAAAAACCCAGCAGATGTCGGGTTCGCAATGATCAAATTTGCAGTGAATTGATTTGCGTTCATTTGTGGCTAATTCTTCTTAATCAGAATTGCCTTCCCTCGCGTCAGAACAAAGCTCAGCAAAACTACACCGCCGTGTCTCCGTGCCTCCGTGGTGAAAATGAATTTTAAGTCTCTCTTGGCCGCACGCGCTTGCGCGAGCCCTTCTCTTGCGCGGGGAATTTTTGGTCTTTTGTCGCGATGACTGGCTTGGGCAATTGCACGACTTCGTCATGAGCCAGCTTGAGTGGTCCACTGGTGTCGGGAAGAACGGGCGGCACGCTTCGAGGCTCATCGAAGCGGAAGACGGAGGTCAGGTCGCCAAAGGTCTTGCGCCGCCAGTCGGTGATGTTCGGCTCGCGTACGCCGGTGAAGACTTCAAGGAAGCGCAGCACCGACGTGTGATCAAATAATTCGCTGCACACCCAGCCGCCTGCGGTCCAGGGCGAGACGATGATGCACGGCACACGGAAGCCGGCGCCGATCGGCTGCCCGCGCACAAATTCGCGCTCCGTTCCCTCGGGCGGCGTCGGGGGAACGACGTGGTCGAAAATGCCATCGTTTTCGTCGTAATCGAGAATGAAAATCGTCTTGGCCCACACCTTCGGATTGGCGGCAATCGCGTCGATTTTGCTGGCGATGAACGCCGCCCCCGCAGCCGGCATGAAATCGGGATGTTCCGATTCGGTGCTGGTGGGAATGATCCATGAAACCGCTGGCAGCTTGTCGTTGATGGCGTCGTACTCGAACTGCCCTTCCGGCCCGATCGCCAGGCCGCGCTGACGCAGGGGTGAATCGGCCGGGGCTTCCCGGAAGGTCTTGAAATGCTCGAGCATGTTGCAGCCGAAGTTGTCCTTCTGCTGGTAGACCTTCCAACTGATCCCCGCCTTCTCGAGGCGCTCGGGATAAGTCATCCAGGTGAATGCCCCGCTCTTGGGCGGCGCGTTGCGGATCATCGGGCCGCCGTCCTTGCCTTGCGGATCGATCGTGCCGGTCATCCAGTACATGCGGTTGGGCCAGGTCGGCCCCATGACCGAACAGTGATAGGCATCGCAAATCGTAAAAGCCTCGGCCAGGGCAAACTGGAACGGGATATCTTCACGCTTATGGTATCCCATGCAATACGGCCCATTGATCCCATCCGCCTTGCGGTGCGCGGGAAGCCAGTTGTCCATCTTCCCGCCATTCCACGCGGCATGCTGCACCGCCCACGCGTGGCTAGTCGAAGGAATGCGCTGCGCGCTGGTCTTGCGCGTGTCCAGATGGAATGGCAGCAGGTAGCCGTCTTCGCTCTGGGCATCGGGCTGATGGAAGACGGATTTGCCCGTCGAAAGCTGATGCGCCTTGGCATCGTCGAATCCGCGTACGCCGGCCATGGTGCCGAAATAATGATCGAACGATCGGTTCTCCTGCATCAGCAGCACGACGTGCTTGATGTCTTTCAGGGAACCGGTCGCCGGTCCTTCAGCGAGGGCGCGCCGAACATTCGGCGGCATCAGCGATGATGCGAGCGCGGCGGCGCTGAGGAGCGCGGTATTTCCCAGAAGCCGGCGACGCGTGAGTTTTAGAGCATGATCTTTGCCCTTGGATAATGAATTCATGGGAATACATCCTATAGAATGACTGTCGTGCCCGCAAAATCTTTGAACTCATCCATATGGAATACAATTTGATTGCATCAAATAGTCATCATTCACGGCTGCCACCGCGCCTTGAGCACGCCCGGGTGCTGCGCCATCGCAGCAAGAAACGTCGGTTGCCGCGGCTCGGGATTTCGTGATCGCCATCTCACCTGAAGCCGAACTTTGCGAATGCGCCCCTGCTCGAGATAACTCACCCCCATCGAAATGATCTTGAACCCTTCGCTCAGCAGGGCCAAGCGGACTTCATCGGGACCCGGCCCCTGATGGCTCGATTCCAGCAACAGCGAAGCCTCCCGATCCTGCGGCATCGCTGTTTCAACTCTCTTGAGCAGCCAGAGAACGATCATTCCCAAGGCAAGGCCGACGATTCCCAGCGCCAGTTGCCCACCTCCAAAGCACAGCCCGATGACGGTCACGAACCAGAGCGTGGCGGCGGTGGTCACACCCAGCACCAGGTTTCCGCGCCGAACGATTGCTCCCGCGCCAATGAATCCCATGCCTGAGAGGATCCCCAGCGGCAAGCGCATCAGATCGAGAACGATGAATGAATTCGAGGACTTGCCGGCGGTTGGCATGAGCAAATTGGCCTGGATCATCGCCAGCGATGCCGCCAGACAGACCAAAATCGTCGTGCGCATCCCCGCGGGGCGGCCATGCTCGCCGCGATTGAAGCCGATCAGTGCGCCGGCCAGAAGTGTCAACGCCAAGCGGATCGAAATTTCGGACCAGCCGATGGTAACAGGCATGAATCACCTTGATTTCATCGAATGGATCGCGACTGCATTCCACTAAAGTTACTTGGCAGCGGGCGCTGGCATCGTCTTGCTCTGATCATCGAGATTTTCCTGTTCGTGAACGAACGTCACCTTGGGCTTTGCATCGCCTGATCGTTCGATCTTCACGACATACAAGCTGTCATAATCACTGCCCGGCCACTTTGGCACTTCATGCTCGTCGCCACCGAATCTCTTAACGAGATCGGCCGCCGTTCGCTGGGCATAGCCATGCTCCCATGCCACGAATATGGTCGCCTGGGCATATCGCGGATCGCACAGAGCATCTTCCAGTTCATCCACATCCCGATACCCACACGGCGTCTGCACCGGCATTCCCAGACTGATCGCCAGTGGCTCAATCGTCGCCAACGGGCGCACGTAGTTATAGAGCTTCCCAAAGTCCTGCACCTTCTCGCGCGGGTCCGGGGCAAACAGCGCATCAGGCCTGCCGAACTTCTCCGGCAGGACTTTGACCAGCCCAATCGCACGATTGAACCCCTGTGGTGAAATCTGCCCCAGACCTGCGGCGGGTTTTTCGCCATGCCGGAAGATCACGATGGTTTCCACCTGCTTGCCGGCTGTCGGATTTGCATGCGCAGCTTCGCCGCCTTCCGGAACATTGGGTGTTTGCGCCGTCGTCACCGACGCCAGCAGAATCGCCGCTAATATCAGTGCGGAAACGCTGGCGGCTCGCAGGAATGGTATTTTTCGCTTGGACATCCGATGGCCCTCTTTGGTATGTAAATATGCCCCTGATCAACGATGGATCGCTTCTTGCCTAGGCAACGAATTTCTACGACGCGCCTTAAATTTGCAAATGGGAGCCATATGAAATCCATCGCGCGTTGCGGCTGGGTGCCCGAGGGAAAGCCGGATTACACTGAATACCATGACAACGAATGGGGTATTCCGGTGCATGATGATCGCAAGCTCTTCGAGATGCTCGTTCTCGAAGGCGCGCAGGCCGGCTTGAGCTGGTACACGATCCTGAGACGGCGCGAGGGGTATCGCAAAGCGTTCAAGAATTTTGATCCCCCGAAGGTCGCGAAGATGTCGGACGCCGAGCTGGAAAAGGTGCTGGCGTCTGCCGACATCATCAAAAACCGGCTCAAGGTTTTTTCGACGCGAAAAAATGCTCAGGTGTTTCTTGCGATTCAAAAGGAGTTCGGCTCGTTCGACGTCTACGTTTGGGGATTCGTCGATGGAAAGCCGAAGTTGAATCGGCCTAAGACGATGAAGGATGTGCCGGCGAAAAGTGCGATTTCCGATGCGCTCTCCAAAGACCTCAAAAAGCGCGGCATGAGCTTCGTCGGCTCGACAATTATGTACGCCTACATGCAAGCCGTTGGCCTGGTGAACGATCACTTCGCGGGCTGCTTTAAAGCGCCAAAGTAGAAGATGCAGCGGCTCATCGGCATGCGTTTGCGACTGCTCGATCATCGCGCCTCTGCCGCTCCAAATTCCTGCCCACGTTTTTCGCTGCCGGAGAGAATGACGATGATCGTGTAGACGAACACGGCCAGCGCAGTCAGAGCCATCGTTCGCGTGTAGCTGATATGTTTGGCCAGGATCGTCTGAACGAACGGGATCAATCCCGCGATCAGCGCTCCGCATTGGTAAGAAAATCCCGGCAAGAAACCGCGCACGCTGTCTGGCGAAAGCTCGGTAATGTGCGCGGGAATCACGCCCCAGGCTCCCTGCACCATGAATTGAATCAGAAACGCGCCCAGAATTAGAGCGACAATCGAATAGGAAAACGCCCAGAGTGGGATGATCAAAATCGCCAGCGCAAGCGAAATGAATATAGCAATTCGCCGGCCGATCCGATCGGAAAGAAGTCCGACGGCAATCCCGCCGGTGATCGCGCCGATTTGCATGATGGCGATCACCCAGCCCACTTTCGCTTGCGAAAAACCGTGGGCCGATTTGAGGAAGGTGGGGTACATATCCTGGGTGCCGTGCGAGCAGAGATTCATCCCGGCCATGAGAATCATGAGATAGAAAAACAGCTTTGCGTTTTTCAAGATCTCGCGTCCGAGGGCCCTCCAGTTGTGATGGCGCGTGCGCTCCCAGACTTGCGATTCCTTCACGCCAAATCGGATGAACAGTGCCAGCAGCGCAGGGATGCCGCCAATGAAAAACAGCGGCCTCCAACCCAGTCGATGCGGGAAGAACCCATAACATGCCGCGGCCAGCAGATACCCGGCGGCATATCCCTCCTGCAGCAATCCCGAAAGCACGCCGCGCCACTTCGCCGGCACCTTTTCCATCGCCAGCGTCGCGCCGACGCCCCATTCGCCACCCATGCCGATGCCGAACAGCGCCCGCAGGATCATGAAGGTGGCGTAGTTTGGCGCAAGTCCCGTGCATACTTCGACGACCGAGTAAAAGATCAGATCGATGATCATCGGCAGCCGCCGGCCATACCGGTCGGCCATCAGACCGAAGATCAGCGCCCCCACCGGGCGAAACGCGAGCGTAATCGTCAGCGAAAATGCGATCCTCTCATGACTTTCATGAAACTCCGCGGCAATGTCGGTCAGCGTGAGCGTGACCAGGAAGTAATCGAACGCATCGAGCATCCACCCCAGAAACCCGGCAATGATCGCCGGCCAATGGCTGTCTGCGGATTTCTGCTGATATCCAGGATCTGCTTTCGGTTGAGCATTGGGTTCCACGGCCGAAGTTTACCAGCCACTTGCTTTGCATTCCTCATCGGTTGGTCTTCGCGGGAATTCTCGACTAACATCCCCGGTACCCGGGCGTGGCGGAATGGCAGACGCTACGGACTTAAAATCCGTTGGGGTGCAAACCCCGTGCGGGTTCGACTCCCGCCGTCCGGACTCCAAGGCATCTTCTGATTTTGCCCATCATCGCTCCATTCCCTTTTGCAGGTGCTGATCCCGCCGTTCGCTTCGAAAGCGGTGCGGCGGTATGCTTCATGCAAGGCGATGCAACAAAAAGCAACGAAACGCGTCATTTAGACATTTTGTCGGATGTTGCATGCATCAAAATGCATCATAATGCATCGTTTTGCATCACTTTTTCGATTTTTTTGCCTCCTCTCGGACAGATTGACGCCCTTTGCATTGATCCGCGCCCCGCGGAGCCAAGGCTTGTGGCCCAAGCCGCCACCCCGTGTCCATCCCTGAAAATGTGGGCGACTTCCATATTTATGTACGTGAATATGATCGAGTGAAGTGCAGAACGCCGCAGCGATTTCCCACAACTGCCCCTTTTCCCTAAAGTCCGTCGCCTTCAGCTTCCCAATCATAGCGCCTTCTCCAATACTGTCACACAAACGACAGTCCGTACTATATCCTAACATTACGGAGAAGACAATCATTTGTTTCCAAAAAAATCCCTAATTTAATAAGAAGTTGCATCTGCTGCTGGACAAAGAATTTAAAACATGTTGCCGACGCTTGGGAAAATAACCGAGGGCGAATCAATCGCACGTGGAAACGAAAATATCTGATTCACGACTCCCGACCGACCACCCTTCTCGGATACAGTTTAATGCATGGAGCTCACTGCCGATGAAATCGCGCTGGCGCGAGAACTGAAGTTTGATGAAGAAGTCTGCCTGCTCGTGAAGTCGCGAGCCAACCAGAAACTCGAGCAGCTCCAGGAGACTTCTGAATCAGGCAATGCGCAGCCTGGACCTGGTCTTTCCGTCGCGGTGAAGGATGGCGAGGAGGCCGAGCAGCTCATTGACGCGCTGCGCGAACCGCTGTCCAACCGTGGCTATCGCGCGTTTTGGAGCGAACGCCATGAGCCCAATGGAACAAAGGAGACCGACGAGATCGCGATTCTCAAAACGAATGACCCCTACGCGATGATCAAGGTTTGCAGATCGGACGGCGCGAATGAGGATGTTTCCACCGACGACATACTCGATCGTCTGGAGCAATGGAAAAAGGATTGCGAATTTGAAGTTGTTGGCGCAAGCCACGATTGGGTTGCGATGCAGTTTTCGCGCCTGCCGAAGGAGCTGCTCCGATTTGCGGAAGAAGTTTATCTCTTCTGCCCGGACGCGATTATTCAGGGCGTCGGATTCCAATACGGAAAGGACAAAGCCAGAATTGCCGAGGCGCGAAAGCTGTTCCCCGAGCCGCTATCGCAGCGGATTCGCGACGACATCACCAGGAAAACCAGCCGTCTCGGGGACGTCGCTAAGGTGATGCCGCCGGGCCTGATGAGTAGCTTTGGTAGCCTGGGGCCGGCACTGTCCGACGAAGTAGACACCGGCATCCGACTTTTGGCATATGAGATTCATCAGACCAGCGGCCTTTTCCTGTGGTGGGATTAGTGAAACGCCGAAAGGAAGTACTCGCATGGCCTCGCAGCACCAACCCATCCACCCCAATGTCAGCATTGGCCATGTCCATTTGAAAGTCGCCAACCTGGATCGCGCGCTGGCGTTTTATCATGGCGCGCTCGGATTCGAGGTGACTCAGGGGTACGGGCAGGATGCCGTCTTCATCTCGGCGGGCGGATATCACCACCACATCGGCTTGAACACCTGGGAGAGCAAAGACGGCCTGCCGCCTGCGCCGGGGACGACCGGCCTGTATCACCTGGCGATTCTTTATCCCACGCGCGCCGCACTGGCCGACGCATTACGCCGGCTCATCAACGCGAAAATCCCGCTGACCGGCGCAGCCGATCATGGCGTGAGCGAGGCGCTTTATCTGAACGATCCCGATGGCAACGGAGTTGAATTGTACTGGGATCGGCCGCGCGAATCGTGGCCGCGGAATGCTGACGGGAGCCTGGCCATGTACACCCGTCAACTCGATCTTAAGGGGCTTCTCGCAGAACCGCAGGAGCAGGCGTGAAGACGTCCGAACGTCCCCTCGACAGCGAACTTACACATCCGCTCACTGCTGCTTCTTCCATTGCTCGGGCGTAAGCATATCCCAGTAAATGCTGTATCGTTGCGGCGGCATCTCATAGAACGCGGTAAACGTGATGTCCTGCGGCTGGCCGACACCTTTGGTGCGGAACGTCAGGGGCTTGCCGGGCACCGGCTCGACCCATTCGCTGACGTCGCGGCTGCTGGTGACCAGCGCCCGCATCGGCGGCGGTTTGATGTTGTACAAGTCGCCCTGCCCTTTGACGTACGGCGGCCTGGTCGCTTCGGTCCCCAGCTCACCTGCCAGCACGACCGGTCCATAACAGATCGCGACGCGGTTGGGGTTGTCGGGCATCGACTCCAGGTGAAGGGACATCGGCAGCTTGATTTCGACGCGGTCGCCGGTCTTCCAGGTGCGGGAGATGGCAACGAAGCTGCCGGGGCGCTGGTCGTGTTGGAAAGCCTGGCTATTGATTGAAATATTCATTCCTCTGGTTGCCCAGGCGGGATAGCGAAGCTGCAACGTCAGCTTCTGGGGCTGGGCGCAGGTGAATTCCAATCGTGTCGTGTCTTCCTGGGGATAGCGCGTCTGCTGACGGACGGTGATGCCTTTATCGCGCCAGTTCAATTCCGATGGGATGAAGAGGTTGACGAACAGGTCCTGGTCGTTGTGAAAATAGATGCTATCGCCGTACTTGGCATGGTTTTCCATGCCGGTGCCGGTGCAGCACCAGCAGGAATCGAAGGGCGTGTTGTAGGCCATGTACCAGCCGCCGTAGAGCGGGATGTGGTAGGCCATCATTCCCGTGCGCGGGTCCTGGCTGGCCAGGATGTGGTTGTAGAGCGCCCGCTCGTAGTAATCGGCCTGGGCCGGTGAGGCATCCCAGGTAAACAGCTCGCGGGTCAGCTTGAGCATGTTGTAGGTATTGCACGACTCGGCGGTGTATGGGCTCACATGCATGTTGAGCCGGTCGGGCGCGCCGAAGTGCTCGTGATCGCTGTTGCTTCCGGTCACATAGCTGTGATGGTTGACCACGCGATCCCAGAAGAATTCGGCGATGGTGTGATCGGAGTCATTGCCGGTCAACTCATACAAACGGGCGATGCC
>JANWHF010000280.1 GCA_025450555.1 Tepidisphaeraceae bacterium
TAGTGCGCGGGTTGTATCGGCTGATGCGCGCGAAGCCGGGATCGACGACGTATTTGATGCCCGGAACGGTGAGCGATGTCTCGGCGACGTTGGTTGCCAAAACGATGCGCGGCCGGCCATGCGGCTGAAAAATGCGGTTCTGCTCCTCGGCGCTGAGCCGGGCGTAGAGCGGCAGGATATCGACGCGAGGCGGATGATGCTTGCGCAGGGCCTCGGCGGTTTCGCGAATTTCGCGCTCGCCGGCGAGAAAGACCAGCACGTCGCCGGGCCCGCTTTCCCAGAGCCGATCGATGGCGTGGAGAATGCCGTCGGTCATTTCCATGTCCTGCTCGTCCTCGGTCTGCGCTTCGAGCGGCCGATAGAGCAGATCGACCGGATAGGTCCGGCCGCTGACTTCGATGATCGGGGCATCGTTGAAATGTTTGCTGAATCGCTGCGGATCGATCGTGGCGGAGGTAATGATGATCTTCAGATCAGGGCGGCGGGGAAGGAGCTGGCGCAGATAGCCCAGCAGAAAATCGATGTTCAGGCTGCGCTCGTGCGCTTCATCGACGATGAGGGTGTCATATTGCTCCAGTAGCCGATCGCCTTGCGTTTCGGCAAGGAGGATGCCGTCGGTCATGAGCTTGATGTAGGTGTTGGGGCTGACGTGATCGCTGAAGCGGATTTTGTAGCCGACCGCGTGGCCGGCGGTTGATTGAAGTTCCTGGGCGATGCGAGCCGCGACGCTTCGGGCCGCGATGCGGCGCGGCTGGGTGTGGCCGATCAATCCCACGACGCCGCGACCAAGCTCGAGGCAGATCTTGGGGAGTTGCGTGGTTTTGCCGGAGCCGGTTTCACCGCAGAGGACGATCACCTGGTTTGCTTCGATGGCCTTGGCGATCAGATCGCGCTTCGCGACGACCGGAAGCTCGGAGGGAAAGAAGGGGCGGGGCAATTGTTCGGCGCGGGTGCGACGGTGGGCGATCGATTGGCCGATCATCTCAGCGAGGCGATCGATGCGATCGCCGACGGGATGGCCCGCGGAAATGTGTCGATCGAGCTGGCGCGCCATCGCGTCGAATCGCCGCTGGTCGATCAGCATGCAATGCGGGATCTCGGAAGAAAGCTGGGCGATTTGGTCCTGCACGATCGCGCTCTCATTTTGTACGTCGAAACACGTGTCAGGGGCGATGCTTGTGTCTGCTTAGTTTAGCCGCCCGGCTTGTCGGGCGCTGCTCCGATCGCAAATG
Source organism: Tepidisphaeraceae bacterium (assembly GCA_025450555.1). GTDB lineage: Bacteria > Planctomycetota > Phycisphaerae > Tepidisphaerales > Tepidisphaeraceae > JANWHF01. Next base: position 1,233 of record JANWHF010000280.1, read on the forward strand.
CAGCAAGCGCCCGATGAACCGGGCGGCTAAACTTGGCTTCTAAAAATGTGTCGTCGCTCCTCGACCATCAACTTCCTCACGCACGGTCGACATCATTCGCTGTATTCGCACCAGGTTTTCGGGGTCTCCCAGACGGTGACGGATGCGAGTTGGCCGCCGGTGGTTTCGATCGCGGGCTTGAGCAGGCGATAGATCGTCATGGCGATGTTCTCGACGGTTGGGATGAGCTGGCGGAATTCAGGGAGCTCGATATTGAGATTGCGATGGTCGAATTTGTCGATGACGGTCGCGGCGACGATGCGCTCGAAGGCGGGCATGTCGATCAGGGTGCCGGTGTCATTTACTTTTCCCGACAATTTCACCTGCAGCTCATAATTATGCCCATGTCCATGCGGATTGTTGCATTTGCCATAAATCCGGCGGTTGTCGGTTTCATTCAGCGCCGGATTATGGAGCCGATGCGTGGCGGAGAATTCGAATTTCTGCCTGAGCTGAACCATCGGATACTCCTGGGCATTCACAGAAATCTGTTGAAAGGGGGAAAGTGACAGTGCCACGCGTTCCAGCGTCAGAGCTGGCCATAATGGGCGCAAAAACTCAAAGAGCTTGAGCGTTACGCGTTCGGGGGATAGCTGCTTTGATGTTGCTGCCTGCGCGACAAAGGCGATGAGATGGCGTCGAACCGCGGCATCGATGTCCTTGATGTTGATGAGGTACTGGGTTTGCGATTCGAGTGGGCCTGAAAGCGTCACCTGAAGCGAAAGCCAGGGCGCGAAGCCGCGAAGCGTGGGAAATCCGCCGTAGCTGTTCGATGGTTTCCCATCGAATGGCTGGCCGGGATCTTCAACGGCGGCAAATCGAATCTCGCGCGTCAGGCGAAACATGTGTGGCGATTATAGGTGCTCGCGAGGCACATAACGTTTGGTTTTGATCGCGGCACATCGGCGCGCCAAAAGCCCCGTAAATTGAACCATCGAGAGCCAATATTGCCATGATTTTCTCAGTACAACTGCCCCTATGGCGGGTGGTCAATTGATGGCTGGCGGCCTAGAATATAACTAAAGAATCCAACAGGAGATGAGAATTGTAGAGGCCGGCGCTTTTGCCGGGAGTTTTTGTATGGATTTGTCGCGCGCGAGCGGTGGCAAACCAAACCCCATTTGGCGATAATTGATCCTTCTCGTTGGGCCATTCTTTGTTAAAGCCCGCAGGGATGCTGTTTGTCTGACGAATCGGTCTGCAAAGCCAGGCCGTCGTCTGTTGCTGTATCAGGAGATTCGATGGCTGAAGTGAATTCGACCAACCCCGCCGGGGGAAGTTCCGCCGGCGATTACAACGAAGGTCAGATCCGCGTGCTCAACGATATCGAGCACGTCCGCACCCGTCCGGGCATGTACATCGGCCCGACCAATTCGCGCGGGTTGCACCACCTGGTTTATGAAATCGTCGATAACTCGATCGACGAAGCGCTGGCGGGCTATTGCCACAGCATCCTCGTCAAGATCAACAATGATGACAGCGTGACGGTGGCCGACGACGGTCGCGGCATTCCCGTCGGCATCCATCCGACCGAAGGCATTCCCACCGTCGAGGTCGTTTTCGCCACCCTCGGCGCCGGCGGCAAATTCGATCACAAGGACGGCTCGCCCTATGCCACCAGCGGGGGGTTGCATGGCGTTGGCGCGTCGGTTGTCAACTTTCTTTCCGAATGGCTGGAAGTGGAAGTGAGCCGGGACGGCAAGGTCCATCACACGGAATTTGAGCGTGGCACAAAAGTCTCCGACCTGCGCGTCATTGGTCGCGCCAACAAGACTGGAACGAAGGTCACTTTTAAGCCCGACAGGGAGATCTTCAAAGAGGCCGGCGATGCGGAATTCAAATATGAAATCCTCGCCAATCGGCTTCGCGAGCTGGCTTATCTGAATGAAGGATTGCAGATTTCGATTGAAGATGAGCGAACGGGAAAGAAAGAGGAATTCAAATATACAAAAGGCCTGATCGAATATGTCCGGGGCCTCAATGAGGGCAAAAATGTCCTCACGCCGGTGATTTACTTCAAGAAGGAAGACCCCCAATCGCGCCTGATCGTCGAAGTGGCGATGCAGTACAACGACGGCTACAACGAAACGCTGCTGACCTTCGCCAACAACATCAACAACCATGATGGCGGCACGCACCTGAGCGGGTTCAAGACTGCGCTGACCGGCACCGTCAATCGCTATGCCGAGGCGGCGAACTTGATGAAAGACGTCCGCCCGAGTGGCGATGACGTGCGCGAGGGTCTGGTCGCGATCATCAGCGTAAAGCTCCCGGAGCCGCAGTTTGAAAGCCAGACGAAGGACAAGCTGCTGAATGTTGAGGTTGAATCGTTCGTGCAGCAGGGCGTCAACGAAAAGCTAGGGAACTATTTCGAAGAAAATCCGCGCGAGGCCAAGGCCATTTTTGAAAAGGGCATGATGGCCGCCGAGGCGCGCGAAGCGGCCCGCAAGGCGCGCGAGCTCACGCGTCGCAAAAACAGCCTCGAAGGCACCAGCCTGCCCGGCAAACTTGCCGACTGCAGAAGCCGAAGCAACGAAGAAACCGAGCTGTTCCTGGTCGAAGGTGATTCGGCCGGTGGATCAGCCAAGCAGGGCCGCGATTCGAATGTGCAGGCGATCCTCGCGCTCCGCGGCAAGCTGTTGAACGTGGAAAAGGCCAATCTGGTGAAGATGCTGGGCCATGAAGAAATCCGCACGATCATCAGCGCGCTGGGTTGCGGCATCCGCGATGATTTCAACATGGAGCGCCGTCGTTACGGCAAGATCGTCATCATGACCGACGCCGACGTGGACGGCTCACACATTCGCACGTTGCTGCTGACCTTCTTTTTCCGCCACATGCAGGAATTGATTCGCGGCGGCCGGATTTACGTCGCGCAGCCGCCGCTGTATCAGGTGACGCGCAAGCGCAAGAGCGATTATGTGCTCAACGAGCGCAAGATGAGGCAGACGCTGACCGAGCTGGGCCTGGAAGGCACGGAGTTGATCATTCGCGACGCCGACACCGGCGTGGAATCGCGCCGCCTCAAGGGCGACGAGCTTCGTCGAATTGTCGATCTGCTGGGCAAGCTCGAGGAGCTGGTGAAGGTGATCGAACGGCGGGGGATCGACTTTGCCGAGTTCCTGGGGCGGCGCAATTCCAGCGGCAAGCTGCCGCTCTATCGCGTGATTGCCGAGGGCGAGGAGCATTTCTTCTACACCGTCGCCGAGCGCGATGAGTATCTGCGCGAAAATCATTTCCTTGTGGAAGACGAGGAAATGGCGGCCGTGCATGCATCAGGCCAGGCGCCTGCGAATCAGCCGGGCGGGAATGGCGATGGTCAACCGCATCGGCTCCAGAAGAATCACGAGCTTCATGAAGTGAAGGAGATGGAAAAGCTCTTTACCGCGCTCGAAACGCATGGCCTGATGATCGATGATTACTATCTCACACAGGAAGAATCAGTTTCGGGAGAGAAGCTGGCCACCAAATACGCTCTGCAAAATGAAGGCGCCCTGCATGATGTTGCTGGTGTCGCGCAGATCCTCCCCGAGATTCATCGCGTCGGAAAAACCGGCATCGAGATCAAGCGGTTCAAAGGTCTGGGTGAGATGAACAGCGAGCAGCTCTGGGAAACCACGCTCGACCCCAGCGCCCGAACGCTCTTGCGCGTGACACTTCAGGAAGCAGGCGAGGCCGAACGCATGTTCAGCATCCTGATGGGCGAAGACGTCGAGCGCCGCCGCCAGTTCATCGAGGAACACGCGCTGGAAGTAAAGAATCTTGACGTTTGATTTTGGTAGGGCAGAGGGCGATTGATCTACTCGATGCGCGTCAGCGTCGCGCCGATCGAATAGAGGTTCTTGGCCAGTTCCTTGCAATGACAGACGGTGTACACGATCGCCATCGATTCCCCCATAACACCCGGGAGCTGCGCGATAAATTCGGTGCGCGGCGGAAATGGTTCTGCGGTGACGATGCCAATCCCACTGGTGGAAAGATCGCGCACCCAGACGCTGCTTTGAAGCTCGATGCCGCCGGGTCCGCGGCGAATGATTCCGAGCTTGCTGCGCAGCCCGACGCGGGGGGCGACACGCTTCTCCATGTTTCGGCTGGAGCGCGGATCGGATCGAAGCGATCTGACGATCTGCCGATAAAGTTCAGCCGATAGCTGCATCGATTCGATCCTTGCCCTTGGGGCAATCGGCTCGCGGCGCCGGTCGCTTTATGACGCTTTCGCTGCCGCCAGTCGCGCCTTGTTTCGAAGCTCCTCGCGTCGTGCGAGGGCCGAAAGCAACTCCTTCAGCCCTTCGTCCGCGCCCGATGGCCAGGTATTGGCCTCGCCATTGAACTGCACGCCAAACTTCAGCGTGTTTCCCGACGGAATTCGGTTGGAAACCAGCTTGGCTGGAATCTCGATGCGCCTTCCGTCATGCGTGATGATCACGTTGAACGGCTCACCGGGCGGAAGCGCCAAAAGCGTGTTATTCAGCGGCGTCACGAAGCCGGCGCCGCCACGGCTCAGGTTCCACAGCTTCACGCGAACTTCACGTTCCGCATTGGGCGCCCATTGGCTCGATCGCACGAGCTGCGCCAGCACCCGCCCGTCATCGCTGATCGGAAATCGGACGTGCGCGCGGCGCTCGCCGTCTTCCAGCGCAGCCGGCCATTTCAGCAGCAGCGCTTCCATGCAGACGGCATCAGTCAGCCAGAAATGTTTGTCGCGCTTGAGAATTCGGGTATGGAATCGCCATCGCTGGTGCCCGTGCGTGTAGGAGATTTCCACATCGGCGCCATTGGAAATCGGGAAATCCATTTCACCGCGATTCTCATCTATCGGTTGCGCCCAGATACCCGGCGCCGGATCGGGGCTGAGCTTGAGAAAGCGCAGGTTGCATTGCCGAGGCTTGGTCGCGCTGGCGAACGTAACATAAGCCGTCAGCTTTTCCCCAACGGCGCGGCGAAGCAATTCTTGTTGATTTGAATCCATATGTGATGAGTCAATTAGAAAAGAGCCCATGTGTTCATCGACTTGGGACGCTGGAAACTTTTGCGGCGCAGGGAGGATTTACCGGGCGATTGAGTTAGGCGATGCCGATCGTTATCGGACCGGGTTACGATCAGATGAGTTTCAGGTCTTGATAAACCGCCGCGAGCATCGCGCGCAGTCGCCGTTCGTGAGCAACATCACCGGGCGTGCCATTGGGGGTGATTACTATGACCAAGCCATGATCCGGATCGGCAAAGGCCGACGTGGATTGAAATCCATTATGGCCAAAGGCATTGTCCGAAGCGTATGGCCCAAACCCGTAAGGAATTTGTCCCGGAGCATTGCGCTCGGAATTGATGATGAATCCCAGGCCCCAATCGATGACGTGCTGAAAGCTGTGGTCGAACATGCCGACGCGCTGCCGCATGGTGAAGAGCCGAACGCTGTCGGCTGAAAGCAGTTTCGCGCCGTCCAACTCTCCGTGGTTCAGCAGCATCTGATAGAAACGCGCCAGCTCTCGCGCCGGACCACAACCATTGGCCGCAGGGCGACAATGGGTGAACGCCTCCTGCGTGTCCCAGGGCGGCAGCGTCCGGATCGGCTGATGATCCATCTGCTGCAGCGCACCAAGCTGCTGGCCATAGGCTTCGTACTTCGCATCCGGCATACCGATCCACGAATCGTTCATGCCCAACGGAAGAAAAATCTCCTGGCGGACGTAATTCTCATAAAGCCGCCCATCGATGCGATGAACGATCTCGCCAAGAATGAACCAGCTTGTGTTGGGGTGGTAGCCGGCCTTCTGGCCCGGCACCCAGCCGCGCTCGAGTGAAGCGTCGCAAAGATTGGCGATGATCTGCTCCCACGAATCGGTTGGCCAGCCGGTGTGTGCCCAGCGGAAGCCGCAGGTATGCGTGAGGATGTGACGAACGGTGATGGCCTCTTTCCCCTTCTTGGCAAATGGCGGAATGAAGCATGCGACCGCATCATCCAGATCGAGCTTGCCCCGCTCCATGAGCTGCGCGATCGCGACCGCGCCGATGGGTTTGCATGCGGAGAGCCAGAGCATCACCGTGTCGCGTTTCATCGCCACGCCGGGGCCAGATTCCCCGATTGCAAAATCGGCGACGGTCTTTCCGCCCTGCGCAACAAATCCCTGCGCGCCAATGTGCAGCCCCGTCTCAATGCCTTGCTGAAGAACCTGAATCGTGCGAGGCAGCGCCCTCGCATCCCCATCTGAAATCATGGCGGCATGATAGAGACAATTCGAGAGTCAGCCACCGGGCTTCCCCGGAAATCTCGGCGAGGCGCAAAAGAAGATTCACCACGGAGGCACGGAGACACGGAGGTGTGGTTTTGCTGATAGATGTGCCGACGCGAGGGAAAGGGATTTGACCGAGGAGAATTAGTAGCACAGATCTCCCCGGATGCACACAGATGAAATCAATTTGCAGATTCTTATGTGCGCCTGAACGGTGATAACGGATATCACAACCGCAACGACTTCAACCAATTGTGTTTTTGATCGCTGTTCATCTGTGTGCATCTGTGGCTAATTCTCTTCTCTTGACAGCGTCCCTCGCATCGGCACTCGTTCCAGCAAAACCTGGCCTCCGTGTCTCCGTGCCTCCGTGGTGAATTCTCTTAATTCTTTCCCGGCGTTTCTTTGCCCTCTTTGAGCAGGAAATTTCGGCATTGGGCCAGGTGATCGGTGTTGATCAGATCGACGCCGTCGTCGCGGATTTCTTTCCAGAATTCCGGAAAATCCGGCGCGCCCCAGAAGCGAACGAGACGTCCTTGTGCGTGCGATCTTTCGACGATTGACTTAAGCTTGTCGCGCTCGGCCTGCGGCATCGGGCCACGCGCTCGCCACTTGAAATCCTTGCTCCAGTTTTCGCTCATCCAGGGCACCAGATCGGCCGGCTCATTCGTGTCGAGATCGGAGAGGATTCCGTCGATGCTGGCGTAGCGCTCCTTGTCAACGGCGATCATCTTTCGCGCGCGGTTGCCGGAGATCACGACGGTGACGGCTCCCTGTTCCTTCTTCCCATCGCGCCAGACGGTGAGAATTGAAGCGTACTGCTTTAACACGGGCCGCAACGCGGCATAGGTATCGTCCGCGTTCCCCTTCACATCGATCAGCAGCCAGACCGGCGGGCCATTGCGATAGAGCCGACCGCCGTTGGCTTCGATCTGCTTCTTCATCGGATCGAGATAAAGCGATTGGAGCGTCCGGTCCGGCTTCACCTTCGAACGATCATGGGCCACCAGCAGCGCGCCATCCACCAGGTGTACATCCGCCTCGAAGCTGCAAAAGCCATTTGACTCGGCATCGAAGAAGGGATGGGTGTGCTCGTAGTCGTTATGCGCGTGGCAATGAATCAGCGGCACCGGCTGCTCGGAGGGATCGGCTGCGGCAGCGCTCACCCAGATCGCAACGACACATAGCGCGATGATAAGTCTAAAGCAATTGAACTCTCGCATCGTTCGCCTTTCCCGCTCTGGAGGGCGGCAGCCCTCTGCCGCCGGAACTCACTGTAATCGAGACGCACGGATCGTGGGTGACCTTAAGAGCCGCGCACGAAGTACGCGGATTCGGCGCGTGGAGCGCGTTCGGACCGCTTACTTCGTGCGCGGCTCTTCAAATCTCGCACTACTCGCGGCGTTGTTGGAGCAACGCCCTCCAATTTTCCTGCATATGCAATTGCCCTGTCTTCTCGATGAAACACGCGTCCCGTTTACCCCGGCAGCATACCCGGCGGCAGGCCCAATTCCCCGGCCGTTTTCTGCATTTCTTCGCGCATCATCTCGGCAGCCTTGGATTGTGCGGCATTTACTGCCGCCACCACCAGATCTTCGATCATCTCCAGGTCCTGGGCATTGACCTTGTTCTTATCGATGCGAATTCGCACCAGTTCCAGCCGGCCGTTGACCGTGGCCTCGACCATTCCTCCGCCAGCGTCGGCCGAGACCTGCTTTCGCCCCAGTTCCTCCTGGGCCGCCCGCATTTTTTCCTGCATTTCCTTGGCCTTAGCCACCAAGCCCGGCAGGCTTCCAAGATTTTTCAAAGCATCAAACATCGACATAGTCAATCCTTATACAACGAAGGTATTCCATCCGCTTGCGATCGACAAAATCAAAAGCGCGCTTGTGTCGCCTGAAAGGCTATCGAGAAACGCCCGAAGCGTCCCGCTGGCGCCAGAGGGTCCGATCGTATTGATAATCGCGAGCGAGCTGCTGCTAAAGGGCATCGGGGCCAGCGCACGAGTGCTGGCATTTGCCGGAAGATTGAGGCTCTTGCTGCTGGTCGTCTTTACGATCCCCGCCGGAATCGGAGCGCCGGTGACAAACGGCTGCGTCCCCGCCTCCAGCGCACCAAGGTCTGGAGCGGCTCCGCTGTAGCCATCGGTATAGGGCGGCTCAACGATCCCCGCATCAATCGCCGGCGATCCGGGCATCAACCGAAAATCTCCCGATGACGGCGAGACATATTGAATCCGGCCAGTTGAGGCGACCAGATTATGGTACTGAATCGCGCCGGTGCCCCAGAACATCGAGCCACTAAAGAGATTGTTGGCCAGCAGGACGTTGGTCATGACCGGCGTCCCGCCATTGAAGCCCCAGTTGATGCCGACGAAGGTATTATTAAACAGGCGATCGTAGGCCTGAGCGTAGTTCATCTTCAGCGCGGTATTGACGTTGTAGACGATGTTGTGATCGACGCGGAAATTGTTGCAGTCGCCATCGAGAAAGACGCCGGTTGCGCCATATCCGCCGGCCAATCCGTTATAGACCTTGTTGTAAGCCCAACGCGAGCCTTGGCCATCGGTTTCCCAGGTGTAGATCCCGCCGCAGTCGGAATCCTGGATGGCGAAATCGTGGATCGAGTTGTAGAAGATCTTCACGCCGGCCGAGAAAAATTGCGTGACGCCGGATCGGCCCACATCGTATATTGTGTTTTGAACGACCTGGTTGTCCGAGCCTTGGATCGATACCCCCGCTTCATCGCCGCCGCCGTAATCGACTTCGCTTATGACTGAATTCCGAACTATGTTGTTGGAGCCGCCGAGGAAAACGCCGTCGCCGCTGCTGTAGGTGATGGTGCAGCTATCGACGACATCGAAGCTGCCATTGAGGATGATGCCGGTGGTATGCGGAGCATACTTGATGTTCCAAGGCATCGCCTCGATCAACTGCTGCGAAAGGTATTTTGCTCCAATGCCGGTCAGATTATCGTGCGTCGAATTCGCATCGGTATTGACCGTGCAGGCAAAGAGTTGCAGACCTTGAAGGTTGATATACGAATCGCCGCTGAGATCGAAGCCATATAAACGTTGTTTCGCTTCGACATTGTGCGATGCCGGGCTGTCGCCGGTGGGGGCCCATAGATACAGCGTGTTACTCGTCGGATCACGATACCATTCCCCCGGCGAATCAAGCCCCTGGAATTTGCCTGTCAGATAAAAATGGTTTCCAGCCGTCGGCACTTCATAGCTCGTCAGCTGCTGATACGTATACGTCAGCACGCCCGGCGAATTGCTGATTACCGTCCCACTTTGCCAGATCCAGGCCTGTCCCGGCGAAACCCGGATGATGCCGCCCACCCAGCTCCCAGCCGGGTCGGTTAGTGCACTGCTGTGAATCGTGGCCGTGGACAGGCCGTTCTGATTGATCGTCGCGGAAACGGAGTCGGCCGTCGCACTGGTATGGTGAAGCGGATCGAGGCTGGTGTTGGGCCATTGGGCCTCGGTCATCATCTGCCCATCAAGGAAAACCTGGTCGCTTCCTTCACCCAGCGTCCAGGCAAGCGGAGCCGAATAGATCGACCCGCTGTATTTCGACCAGCCGACTACGGGGTCGGCGCCATCAATCATCACCGTTCCATCGCCAAACGGAGCAAAGGTGATCGGCGCGGCAGCCGTCCCGGAATTGAGCGGATGCACCGTTTCGCGATACGTCCCGCCATGAATCAGCACCGTATCGCCCGGCTGCGCCACGTTCGCTGCCTGCTGAATCGTCGCAAACGGCGCAGCGAGGGTCCCGGGGTTGGCGTCGCTGCCCCCAGTCGTGGTCACATAATATGTCGAAAGCAATACGCGCCGCTCGAGCGTTTCAATGAAAAGAGAAAGCCGGGATCGCGCGGCGGTTGAAGTTGGGGAATCGCGCAACATCTGGCGGTAAGGGTACCGCCAAACGGCAAGGGCGTCACTGGCTGTTTAGGTTGTTTCTAACGGCCAAGCGCCTGCCGGACCGCGGGCATGAGATCGTTCAGCTCTTCGATTCGGAGCATCCGAATGGCGCGGACGGACGCCGCGAACCATTTCAATTGCGCGGACACATCGATCGCCGCCAGGACGCAGGTGACTGCGTTGATATTCTCGCCGCCGAAATACACGCTTCCCTGCTGCCAGGTAAAGCCGTGCCGCTGCAGCACCTTTTCGGATCTCCACATAAGCGTTGTTATCGGGATCGCCGAAGTTCGCCCGCAACGATTCGATGTCCATGTCGAGCGCAATGGCGCATAGAGGTTTTCCCCTCTTGGTGGAATGCCATTGGGAGCCGCATCCGAACCGGCTCGGAGTTGTGAAACACCCATCGGACACTCCAGGTCGAAAAAATTTGCCCGTCGCTATATTCGTGAAGAGCGACACTCGACGCTAGAGCTGGAGCGATCTGGCGCCGATCCCTTACGCAAACTTAATCGCCTTGATATTCCCCATCCCAAACCCCGGCGTCCCGATGAAATCGAGGTACAGATTATGGATTCCACTTGCGCCGCTGATGGCGGCGGTTTGGATCGTATACGTGCTCCAGCTTCCGGTTGGGCGGGTGATGAGCGAGCCGATCACCTTGCCTTCAAGTCCGTCTACGCGGAATTCGATTTTCTGATATCCGCAGCGCGGGCCGACGGCAATCTGCAGCGTCACGCTCTTCACGCCCGAGCCGAAATTGATGGAAGAATATTCGATCCAGTTGCCGGGATAGAGATAACCCAGGCCGCCGTAGCTTTCCTTGGCGGGGCCGGTCTGGCCCGCCAGGGCAAAGGGATTGATGCCTCCGGTGGCGCTGATACTACTGGGCGTCGGAGGGGTCGGCGTCTTCGATGAAGAAGAGGAGCTCGAGCCGGAGCTCGACGAAGAGGATGACCCGGAAGTCGATTTGCTTCCCTGCGGCGACGAGCCGACCGGAACCGGCGAAGTCGGCGTGGAAGAGATCGTCTTACTCACCGGCACCGCGCCCACGCCAAATACCGAAACGCCATGCTCCAGCGCGCCCAGATCCGGTCCGGCTCCAACGTACCCGGCTGTGTACGGCCCGAGCTTCATTCCCGCATCGATCGCTGCCGATCCGGGGAGCAACGCATAATTATGCCCGGCCGCATTCACAAATCCCGGATCTCCGCCCCAGTTATTCTGCACCGTCGCATGCTGCCCGAAGGAAGTTGCGTCGGTGAAAATGTTGTTGCGGAAGACCGTTCCGCTCCAGTCGTAGGCTCCCCAGTTTTTGTCCACGCTGTTTTGGTAGCCATCGAGCGTATTGTTGTAGACCTGTTCGTTTCGGCTGGTGAAATTCAGCCGCATGCCTGCCATGACATTCCAGGTGACGTTGTGATCGACGATGAAGTTGGCGGAGTTGTTGTCGAGGTAGATGCCAACGCTGCCGTAGCCCCCGGTGCTTCCGTTGTAGACCTGGTTGTAGGATATTTCGCTGCCCAGGCCATTGGTGGCGACAGTATAAATCCCGCCGACGTCGGTAGTCTGCAGGCCAAAATCATGGACGAGATTATGCGTGACGGTGCTCTGCCCGCCTTGGATCAAAATCCCGTCGCGCCCAGTGTTGTAGATCGTGTTGTTTTCAACCGTCGTTCCCGCGCCGGTGATCTGTACGCCCGCGGCATCGGTGCCGAGATAATCCACATCGTGAATGACGTTGTTATTCACGACGCTTCCCGGGCCGCTGACCAAAACTCCATCGCCGGGACTGAAGGCAATCTCGCTGTTCTCCAGAACGTCATTGGCTCCGCGCAGGACGATCCCGCTCTGCATCTGCCAGGCCCACCCATTGGGGATGGAATCGTATTGCGAAAGGTACTTCGCGGTGATGCCGTTGATAACGTCGTTAGTCGAATGCGTATCGGTGTTGATCGTGGCAGCGACGATATTGAAGCCGTCGATCTCGATGTTGGAAAGGCCGCTCAGGTCAAACGCATATTGCCGATGCTTGGCTTCCACCACATGATTGGCGGGGCTGTCGCCGGCAAGGGTCCAAAGTGAAAGCTGACCTGAAGCGCTCAACGACCATTCGCCCGCGATATCCAGCGCGCCGGCGCCACCGGTCAGATAATAATGATTGCCGGCCTGCGGCGTCTCATATGATCCATTATTCAGGTACGTGAAGGTCACCTGCCCCGGTCGCGAATCGACGATCGTGCCCGTCTGCGCCACCCATCCCTGGCCAGGCTGAATGTGAATCAATCCGCCATTCCAGAACCCGGGCGATTGCGTCATCGAAGGGTCATAAATCGTAGCGGTATCGTACCCCGAATGGGCCGAGGCGCTCGCGACCGTCGCAAAAGTCGGATGCGACAGATCCAGATTTGTGTTGGGCCAGCGCGCTTCGGTCATCGGCTGGCCATCGACGAAGATCTGATTGTTCCCGCTGCCCATGCTCCAGGGCAGTTGCGTGGTGAATATCGGTGCCCCTGAGCCATCCCACCCAGCCACCGGATCGGCTCCATCGATTGTCACGGATTCGTTGTTGTAAGGCTCAAACGTAATGGGCGCGGCGCGCGTTCCAGAAGACCACGGGCGGATCGTTTCATGGTAGGTTCCGCCGCGCACGTAGACGGTATCGCCCGGCTGCGCGACCTCGGCAGCTTTTTCGATCGATTGAAACGGCGCGGACAGAGAGCCGGCGGCCAAGTTATTTCCCCAGCTTGCGACGTACCAGGAAGCCGAGAGGAGCCGGCGTGATTCCAGCGATTCGATCGCGCTGGATGCCAGGCGGGCGGTGCGCGGCATTGCCGCTTCGGAAGCGGCAGCCAATCGGCGCCGGCTACTGGCTTCCTTGCGCGCAGCGCGGAGCCAATTCGAACTAAAGGTTCCTGACACCTTTAGTTCATCTGAAATTTCGGTTTGAGGGCGCGCGGGGAGCGCCCGGCAGTTTGAAGTCAATGCCGATCGGGGCATCGATCCTCCCAGTTCTGGCGTCGTCCTCGATCACCGCCCGGGAACATCGCCGGGCCAGCAGCCGTTGTTTCGGGCAAATGACTTCGCTTGAAGTAGCCGGCCCCGGAGCGCCTCAAGTGAATTTGAGACATCCCGCTACACGCCGGCCATCTGCAACTTCAGTCGAGAGTTAACACACTCTCTCGATGCACAAGCGCAGAATCCATTTGCCAACGGCTGCCGCATTTGCCGGTGCCGGAGGACGATCAGCAGATCGACCCGGATGAACGGGTCCTGAAGGTTTTTTGCCCCATAACTCGATAAATTCTCCATTTAGGACAGACGGATGTGAAGGATTGACGATTGCGCCGCTTGGGTAGGAGTTCCAGGGTCCGAGAATGTCAGGGAAGCGCAGGCGGAGTCAGATGGGTACGCATATACCATCCCGCCGCACCGTGGTTCGGCACGATTCTGCTATACTGGGTCAATCGGATCTGACATTACGGGCAAGTGAGGAGCACGGCGTCGCACAATCAATCCCTGTCATCTGAGGGCGATCCATCGCCGGCCCAGGAGACGGCGTCGATGCCGCCGAAGGGGCGGCGCGGACATGATTTGCCGGAGCAGATCGGGCCATTTCGGATCATCGAAATCATCGGCCAAGGGGGCATGGGCGTCGTCTACAAAGCCGAGCAGCGCGAGCCCGTTCGGCGGGTGGTGGCGCTGAAGGTCATCAAGCTTGGCATGGATACGCATGATGTCGTCGCGCGCTTTGAAGCCGAGCGACAGGCGCTGGCGATGATGTCGCACCCGAATGTCGCGCGGGTCTTCGAGGCGGGCGTGACCGAGCAGGGGCGGCCATACTTTGCGATGGAGTATGTGCCCGGGATTCCGCTGACCGACTATTGCGATCAGAACCGGCTGACCACGCGCGAGCGGCTCGATCTTTTCATTTCGGTCTGCCAGGCGGTGGGCCACGCGCATCAGAAAGGCATCATTCATCGCGATCTCAAACCCGGCACCATCCTGGTCAGCATGTTCGATGGGAAGCCGATCCCGAAGGTGATTGACTTCGGCATCGCCAAGGCGGCCAATCAGGCGCTGACGCAGAAGACTCTTTTCACGCAGACCGGCGCGCTGATTGGGACGCCAGAGTACATGAGTCCCGAACAGGCGCAGACCAGCGGGCTCGATGTCGATACGCGAACCGACATTTATTCTCTGGGCGTGATTCTCTATGAGCTTCTGACCGGGCAGGTGCCCTTCGATTCGCAGATGCTTCGCAAGGCAGGCGTGGATGGCATGGCGCGAATCATTCGCGAAACCGAGCCGCCCAAGCCCAGCACGCGGCTGTCGCTGGCGGGGAATCAGCCTCGTGGCGAATCTTTTGATGAAGCCGCGCGCAAGCGCCGATCGGATCCGCGCACGCTATTGCGCGAACTTCGTGGAGATCTGGACTGGATCATCCTTAAAGCGATGGAGAAAGACCGCACCCGGCGGTTCGACAGCGCGGGAAGTTTTGCCGAGGATATCCGGCATTACCTGGATAACGAGCCGGTTGCGGCGCGGCCACCGAGCACCGTCTACCGGCTGAGCAAAATGCTGCGCAAGCACAAGGTCGGCGTGGCTGCCGTCGCGTCGGTCTTGCTGGCGCTGATTCTTGGCGTAATCGGAACGACCGTCGGCATGCTGCGGGCGCGAGCCGACCGGAATCGCGCGGTGAACGCGGAGAGAATTGCAATTGACCAGCGCAAGATTGCCGAGCAGCAGCGCGCCTTGGCAATGGAGAGCGAAGCCCGAGCCGACAGCACGATTGCGCATCTGCTGAAAATGAAGGGCGATTTCGCCGGAGCCGAGCCGATGATGCGGCGGTCGCTGGAGATGTATCGCCAGCTTCGCGGGTCGGAGCATGTCGATGTTGCCGCGGCACTGGATGACCTGGCCTGGCTGCTGGAAGGCACGCCCAAATCAGCCGATGCCGAGCAGGCCGCACGAGATTCACTCGCGATGTAATCGACAAGCGATTTTCTAATAATCGCCGAACGCACAGTTTCGAGCGTACACTGTCGATAGATCGAAATGACTCCATTGTTCAAACGTGAAGTTCAATGATGTACGACGGGCGCGCTCTCAACTCTACTGCGGATCGGTCCATGCAGGATGTGCATGGCACCGTTCATGTGCCGCAGGGCGGAACCTGGCTCCGGCGAGTGCTGGCCTTTACGGGGCCGGCTTACCTGGTTTCGGTCGGCTATATGGACCCGGGCAACTGGGCCACCGATTTGGCCGCGGGGTCGCGATTTGAATACCGCCTGATCTGGGTGCTGCTGATGAGCAACCTGATGGCGGTGTTGCTTCAGACGCTCTCAGCGCGCCTCGGTGTCGTGACTGGCCGTGATCTGGCGCAGGCCTGCCATGATAGCTATGGCAAAGCGCTGCGCGGGCTGCTGTTTGTGCTTTGCGAGATCGCGATTGCGGCATGTGACCTGGCCGAAGTGCTGGGCACAGCGATCGGCATTCACATGCTCTTTCCCGCCATCCCCCTGCTGGCGGCGGTGCTGATCACGGGGCTGGATGTGCTGCTCCTGCTGGGCATGCAGCGGTGGGGCATGCGCAAGATGGAAATGTTTATCGTCTCGCTGATCTCGATCATCGGGATCTGCTTTGTCGTCGAGATCTTTTTGTGCAAGCCGGCATGGGGGATGATCGGCGCGGGTTTCGTGCCTTCGCCGCTGTCATCAATAGGCGGGGAGAATTCTTCGCTCTATATCGCAATCAGCATCATCGGCGCGACGGTGATGCCGCACAATTTGTACCTTCATTCGTCGCTGGTACAGAGCCGGCGCCTCGATCCCAGTGAAGCGGGGCGAAGGCAGGCATGTCGATTTAATCTGCTGGACTCCGCGGTGGCGTTAAACATCGCGTTTTTTGTGAATGCGGCAATTTTGATCGTCGCGGCCGCGACGTTTGGACATAGCGGACATCCCGTCGATGAATTGGAAGATGCTCATCGGCTGCTGCATGACCTTTTAGGGACGCGCGTCGCGCCGATCGTTTTTGCTTTGGCGCTGATCTGCGCCGGCCAAAGCTCGACCATTACCGGAACGCTGGCCGGCCAGATCACGATGGAAGGCTTCCTGCGTTTTCGCATGCGCCCGTGGCTTCGGCGATTGACCACCCGCCTGATGGCGATTGTGCCGGCCGTGCTCGTGATCGCGTTCTCGCACGACAATGGGACCAATCGCCTGCTGGTTTTCAGCCAGGTGATTTTGAGCTTACAACTGCCGTTTGCGATGGTGCCGCTCGTGAAATTCACCAGCAGCCGGGCACGCATGGGGAATTTTGTAAATCCGAAGTGGCTTGCCGGGCTGGCGTGGATTGTGGCGACGATCATTATTCTGCTCAATGGCAAACTGGTCGTCGATCAATTTCGAGACTGGCAGAACGATCTTGGGAATTCGGAGTGGATCATCCGCTTTATCGCTTACCCCGCCGCGTTCGTGATGGCGGCGGTGTTGGCCTGGCTGATCCTCCGGCCCGAGCGCCAGGCGGCGCCGTCGCGCGAGACGCTGCATGTTTCACCACCCTCAGCGGCGCAGATTCTGGATGCCGCGCAAACGCAAAAGCAGCATTTTCATCGCATTGGCGTGGCTCTGGAAGCGAAGCTCGACGACGCCGCCATGCTCGGGCAGGCCATCGCGCTGGCCCGCGCGCATCGTGCGGAACTGGTGCTCATGCATATCGTGGAAGGAGCCGCCGGGCAGTGGCATGGCGCGGAAGCGGGCGATGCCGAGGCACGGCATGATGATGAGTACCTTAATTCGCTTGCGACAAGATTGCGGTCGGAGGTACCGATCGAAGAGGTGCCGGAGATTCGGACCGCGCTTGGGTTTGGCGATGTCAAGCGCGAGCTGATTCGTCTGGCTCGCCAGCAGAAGCTGGATCTACTCGTGGCAGGGGGCCACGGCCATCGAAAGCTCGGCGACCTTCTCCGCGGCGAAACAATCAACGGCGTCCGCCACCATCTGGACATCCCCGTGCTGGCGATCCGCTCGACAGGAAAGAAAGACGCGAGCGCCTAAAAAGAAACTCCCGCGCATCGGTGCGCGGGAGTTCAATTCGAAGGTTGGAATGAAGCCGGCGTCTACCAATCCTGAAGGTACGTATCAATCGAGTACATCTTGCCGTTCTTATACAGCTCGACCTGCTCGACCGGCGTCTTTCCGCCGTTGGTCCAGAAGTAATTGCCGGCATCATCGTAGAGCATCTGAAAATTGATGGTCTTGACGCGCTGCTTGCCCTTTTCGATCTTGGGAAGCCAGCAGACATACTTGCGGTTCACCCAGATTTCGACGTTATCCCAGTCTTCATCAGAATAGTTGAGCACCTGGAGGGTGCCCATCAGGAGGTTATATTCCGCGCGTCCCATGGCGGCCCCGCCGCGCGGCGCATCGGCCGTGTAAGGATGCCTTCGCGCCGCATCCGCCGCGAACTGCGCCGAAGTCCGCCGGAGATTTGGATCCGAATTCGGAACCAGCGACGGCCTCCCCGCGCAACCCGCCGCCAATCCCAATCCACCGAGCAATGCAATCGTCAACGATCTGTTCATGATGCCTCGCGTCCAAAAAACAACGTGCGACCGCCAAAGATGGCGTCGCAGAAGTGTTATCGGACGAAAGGGCAGGTTTTGTTCAGCGATAAGCACCATGGCCCGGTGTGCGTTTGTTCAATCTCGGCCAGTCGCTCAACAGTTCATGTCGGCAGGCGTGGTCACCTTCAGATGCGATGGCTGGCCGATTTGGAATTGGAAAATACGGTTCCGATGGGCTATAAAACCGGTCCTCAGGTCTTCCCGTTGTCAGTTCATGGGGGGCGGCCACTTTCACCCTCCATTTCGCCAGTGATCTGTAGTTTTAGAGGAGGAGGCGGCGGCTGTGACTCATCAAGAGAAGGGTTCGCATATCGTGCACGGAAAATTCCGCCGAAGCTGGCGATGGAATCGCAACGTCAGCCGACCTGAAATTATTTTGACGGCTGCCGTCCGCCCCTGCGCCCAATCGCTGGAGCGGCGGATGCTGCTGTCGGCTTCGGCGGCGATGGTGGCCGATATCAACCAGACGACGGCGAGTTCCAATGTCTCGTCGTTGGCAAACTTGGGAAATGGGAAAGTGGTCTTCTTTGCCAACGATGGGTATCGCGGCGAAGAACCGTTCGTGACCGATGGGACAGCGGCGGGAACGACGCTTCTCAAAGACATCGATCCGGGCCCCGCAGATTCGACGCCCCACCAGGGGATCCAGCAAACAAATTATCAAACTGCGGTTGTGGCCAATGGCCGGCTCTTTTTCGATGCGACCGACGGTGTTGATGGCTATGAGCTTTGGACCACCGACGGAACGCCCGGCGGCACAATGCTTGTCAAAGATATTAATCCCGGCAGCGCCAGTTCCAATCCGACACAGATGGTGGCTGTCGGGAAAATTGTCTTCTTCGTCGCCAACGATGGGACCGACGGTCCGCAGCTTTGGAAAAGCGATGGCACGTCAGCCGGCAGCGCGATGGTAACCACTATTGGAACCTTGCCAAGTCCAGGCATTCAGCTTGGTGTGGGCTTGAACGGCCGGCTCTTTTTCACCGCTGATGATGGCGTCCACGGCGATGAGCTCTGGTCCTCCGACGGCACCGCCGCGGGCACGGAGATGGTCCGGGACATCAATCCAGGCGCGGGCTCTTCTTACCCCGGCGCGCTGACCGTCAGCGGACCACAACTGTTCTTTACCGCCAATGATGGGACGGACGGAAGTGAATTATGGGCTACCGATGGCACTGCAACCGGCACCCATCTGGTAGCCGATCTGGCACCCGGCAGTGCATCTTCTGATCTACGGCAACTGACCGACGTGAACGGAACGCTTTTCCTTGAAGATTGGATCGGCTCTACCACCGATTTGTACAAGAGCGATGGCACCAGCGCGGAGACCGTTTTGGTTCGCTCTTTTAACACCGGTCTCGCAATCGGCAGCATGATTGACTATGGCGGCCGCGACTATTTCATCGCCAATGACGGAGTCAGCGGAAATGAATTGTGGCAGAGCGATGGCACGATTGCCGGCACGACACAGGTGGCCGATCTTGCGCCGGGAGGCGCGTCGGCCTTTCCCAATGCGACCGGATTGCTGACCGTCGCGGGATCAAATTTGTTTTTTGCCGCGGATGCGGGGGGAGGGGAGCAACTTTTTGTTATCGATGCGGTCGGCGCTGCTCCGACTGCGATTTCGCCCGCCGGGTCTGTTGAACTCGGGGGCTACTTGGGAATTCCGCCTCATTTCGCAGCAGTCGGATCCGGCGTGTACTTTAGTGGTTTTTCTTTGGCTGCCGGCGCTGAACTGTGGCACAGCGATGGCACAGCCGCGGGCACCGGCATGGTTGCCGACATCAATAATGCGATAACGATCGGATCGAACCCCAGCTCGCCCACGGAGATCAACGGGCACGGCATATTTGCCGCCGACGATTCGATCCACGGCATTGAACTTTGGGTCACCGACGGCTCCGCGGGCGGCACGGCCCTCCTGAAGGATATTGTTCCCGGACCTGGCAACGGCCTGGCGCGGGGTCCCATCGGCCCCTCGTTCATTCCGGCGCGGCTGGGAAACTATTTCTACTTCGCGGCCGGTCCCGCCAATGGACAGATCTGGCGAACCGATGGCACTACCGACGGCACGACGCTTTGCCTCTCATTCCAGTCAACGTCAGGCGGCATCTCCCAACTCACTTCCATCAACGGCTCGCTCTACTTCTTTGCCGACGACGGCACGGGAACAGCCCTGTACGTCAGTGACGGCACCCCCAGCGGCACCACAAGGCTCCGGTACCTTCTTCCACCATTGCTAAACGATTACCAACCCGCTGCATCAGAATTCTCGGCCGTTGTAAGCCGCGTGATCTTCGCAGCAACTGATAGCTCCCATGGAACCGAACCGTGGGTAACCGATGGCACGCCCGCCGGCACCATGCTTCTCCAGGATATCAATACCGGCACCTTTTCTTCGCTGCCGACCGAGTTCCATGGACTTCAGCGGTTCGTCAATTTGGGAACTGCCGCCTATTTTGTCGCACAATCCCAGGCAGGCCTGGCGCTCTGGCGGACGGATGGAACATCAACAGGAACGTCTGTCGTCAAGAATTTCACGGCTGCCAACGTCTCCGGCGTTGATTACCTGACATCCTTTAAAAGTAGTCTCTATTTCTCTACGTATGTTGGATTGACCTATGGCCAGGGCGGCGACCTTTGGACCAGCGATGGCACGGCCAGCGGAACGCTTTTGCTCGAAAGCTTCCCGAGCAACACGGACCTGGCCGCCCCGTCCAGTTTAACCGTCGTGGGCGACACGCTTTTCTTTTTCGCTGCTCCGTCGGCCGCCAGCGGCCCAGAAGCCCTTTTTGCTTCCGATGGCACGGCTGCTGGCACGATCCTGGTCCCGGGCACGGGCACGAGCCAGGCAGGCTACCCGCCTTTCAACCTCGCCAACGTCCAGGGAACGCTTTACTTCACGGCGCGCGATCAAGGCGGCGATTCGCAGCTTTGGAGAGTAGATCAGTCCTCTCAGGCAGGCATATCGGTCGAAAGCATTTGGCCAGCCACGCCGGGCATTACTTTGTCCAATCCATCCAACCTTGTCGGCTTGGATGGCACTCCCTTTTTTCAGGCGACCGATCAGGCCCACGGCGCGGAACTATGGAAACTGAATCTGCTGCAGGCCAACGCCGGGGGTCCGTATCTGGCCACAGGCGCTATCCAATTGAATGCGTCCGCCAGCCGGGATTCCAATCCCGGTTATCCCCTTGCCTATTCCTGGGACCTCGATGGCGATGGAATTTTCGGGGAAACGGGGTCGGCCGCCCTCCAGGGCAATGAGACGGGCGTGACGCCCACCTACTTTGCAAATCAGGTCTATCCAGGAGTCTATCCGGTAAGCGTTCAAGTCAACGGCTCCTGGCAGAACACCGCGACGGCTACGTCCTATGTCACAGTCCCGCCGCTCCCGCACTTTGCCGGTGATACCTTAACCTTTGACGCGATAGCCAAAGCATCCATCCAATCCTGGACCATCGACTGGGGCGATGGGACGCCGGTGGAGAATTACACGGGCAACATGACCTCCATTTCCCATCTTTTTGCGACCGCTTCGGGAGCCAGTCCGTTCATGGTCCAGTTTTCTCCCGTCGGCGTGAACGGTGCGATCGAGCCGCTGCCGATGCCAGTGACCATCTATGCCGACCCGGTCCTCAATAACGGAGTGCTTTACCTGACAGGCACGAGTGGGAGCGATGTCGCAACCGCTGCCAATGCTGGCGGCGATTTTTTTGTTGGCCTGAACCGCGCTACTCGCCAGTACAACAGCTCGCTCATCTCGCGCTTCGTCTACACCGACGGCGGCGGCAATGACCAGATCAGCCTGCGCGACAGCTTTTTAGCCTCGCTCAATCTTTCGACCGGCAACGACTCGATCATCAATACTAGCGCAACCGCCACCGTCAATCCCGGCACCGGCAAGATCAGCGTCGATGTTTCCTATGGCGGCAGCATCACCTTTGCCGCCTCCAGCGGCTCGGGCATCCGACAGGTCCAACTCTCCAGCATCAGCATTTCCGGGAATGCCAAGGTCCTCTTCGCCAACTCCAGCGCCACCCTCGGCGACTACTCTCATCACGCCAACCGCAATGTCGCTGTGGTGGATGCCGGCGGCCTGA
>JANWHF010000281.1 GCA_025450555.1 Tepidisphaeraceae bacterium
GCGGTGATTAAAACCGCATCCTTTGGATACGACGGCAAGGGACAATCGATGATCAAGACACTCGCGGAAGCCGAGGCAATGGTAAAGGCCGCACCGGGGGTGGAATGGATTTACGAGGCGTTTGTCGATTTCGAGCGCGAGGTTTCGGTGGTCGCGGCGCGGGGAATCAATGGAGCGATTGCCGACTGGGGCGTCATTGAAAACAGCCACCGCAATCACATTCTGGATGTGAGTATTTCGCCGGCCGACGTACCGGAGAAGGTCGCCAAGCGAGCATCGGAAATCGCGCGGGGAATTTTGGAGAAGCTCGATGTGGTCGGCGTGCTTTGCGTCGAGTTTTTTCTGACCCGATCGGGAGAACTGCTGGTCAACGAGCTGGCCCCCCGCCCCCACAATTCCGGCCACCTGACGATCGATGGCCACGTCACCAGCCAATTTGAGCAGCAGCTCCGATCCGTTTGCGGGCTGCCGATGGGATCGACACGACAGCTTCGACCCGTCGGGATGGCCAATCTGCTTGGCGATATCTGGGGCAATGGAGAACCCAATTGGTCTGCCGCGCTCGAGCATCCGGATGTGAAGTTGCATCTGTATGGGAAATCGGAAGCGCGGCCGGGCCGCAAAATGGGGCATCTGACAGCGACGGCGGATAGCGCCGCAGAAGCGGCGCGAATTGTCACGCAGGCGCGCGATCGACTGACGCGGCGATGATGCATAGCTACGGCGTCCCACGTCGCTTGCGGCTTCGCGGATAGCAGCGCTTCGGGCGCGAAGCCGCAAGCGACGTGGGGGACCATCACGGCAATTCACAACCAGTCCGCTCCTTTCCGCTTGCTTGTCGCGCAGCGCAACGCGAAGATTCCGACATCGGGCGATCAATCTGGAATCAAAAACCCAAGGGCTACGTTATGAAATACCTGGCTTTCGCCTTGCTCCTCGCGTTCACTGCTTCCGCGTTTGCGGAGTGGAATTATCCTCCCACGAAAACGGCCGATGCCTCGGATACCTATTTCGGTAAGACCTACAAAGACCCCTACCGCTGGCTCGAGAATCTCAAGGACCCGCAGGTCGAAGCCTGGTTCAAGGCGCAGGCGAATCTCACCGACAGCGCCCTGGCCAAAATTCCCGGTCGGCAATCACTTGTCGAGGAATGGACCGCGCTCGATAAGCTCAAGGCGGCCGCTTACAGCGGCGTCATGATCGAAAACGGCCGGGTCTTCTATAAGAAGACCCTTGCAGGCGAAAACGTCGGCAAACTCTATTACCGCATCGGGCTTGATGGAGCCGAGAAGCTTCTGTTTGATCCCGGCGCCTACGCCAAATCCGGCAAGACCGTCATTCAAAGTTATATTCCCTCCTGGGACGGAAAGCGTTTGGTACTCGGCCTCACGTCCGGCGGCGCGGAATGGTCGGAGCTTCGCGTGCTGGATGTGGACAGCGGCAAATTGCTTCCCGATACCATTTATCCCTCCTATGGAGCCTTCGGCTGGACGCCCGATGGCAAATCATTCTTCTATGACTCGGGGAAAGTGACCGACCTTAAAAGCCCCGACATCGAGATGAATCGCAAAGCGCGATTGCACGCGCTCGGCCAGCCGATCGGCGGCGATGTCGATTTCCTGAGCAATGAGAGCTATCCGGGCTTGGCCATCATCCCCAAGGAAATGCCCGAGGCGGCTATTCCTGAGGATTTTTCGAACTACCTGTTTGCCCAGGTTGCTACCGTACAGAAAGAGACGCGCGCCTTTTACGCGCCCGCATCAGAATTGCACGATGCGAAGGTGAAATGGAAGGTGCTCTGCACAGCTGCCGACAATATTACCGATTTCAATGCCAACGGAAATTACGTTTACGGGCTGACTCATACCAATGCGCCAAGGTACAAGCTGGTCCGAACGTCTATCGAGAATCCCGATTGGTCCCATGCCCAAACGGTACTTCCCGAGGCGGAGGATACGCTTCAATCAATCGCCAAAAGCCGACATTTTCTCTTTGCCGTCTATTCCAATGGCGTCGTCGATCGCATCGTCAAATATGAATTTGCCACAGGAAAGATCTCGCAGCTTAAGCTGCCCGCATCCGGCACTGCCGCCATCGGCTGCCCGGATTGGAAGAGCGATCTTTGCCACGTGATGGTCACGTCGTGGACGTTTCCGCCAACGCGATATGAATATGACGCCCAAAAGGATACGTTCGTGAAGAGCCGATTCAATTCGGATGTGACGTATCCGGGATTTGATGAGCTGACGGCTGAGGAGGTTGAAGCGCCCAGCTACGACGGCACGATGGTGCCGCTGTCGATCATTCACCGCAAAGACCTCAAGCTCGATGGCAACAATTGCTGCATTCTCGAGGGCTACGGCGCCTATGGCATGAGTTACCCGCCCTACTTCGACATCAAGCGATCGGTGGCGCTGCGCGGCGTGGTGATGGCCTATGCCCATCCGCGCGGCGGTGGTGAAAAGGGCGAGGCCTGGTACAAGGCGGGATATAAAACCACCAAGCCCAATACATGGAAAGACTACATCGCCTGCGCCGAGTATCTCATCAAGCATGGCTACACCAGCCCGCAAAAGCTTGGCGGCACCGGTACCAGCGCCGGCGGCATCCTGATCAGCCGGGCGATCACCGATCGGCCGGATCTGTTCCGTGCCGCCATCTGCAATGTCGGCTGTGCGAATGCCATGCGTATGGAATTCTCACCCAACGGCCCGCCCAATATTCCAGAATTTGGTACCGTTACCGATAAGGAGGAGTGCGAAGCGCTCTACCAAATGGACGGCGTGAAACACGTGAAAGCTGGCGTCAAATATCCTGCTGTGATGGGCGTTGGCGGATGGAACGATCCGCGCGTTGCGCCGTGGGAGCCGGGCAAGTTCATTGCCGCCCTGCAGAATGCTTCGACTTCAGGCGACCCCGTTTTCATGAAGGTGAACTACGACAACGGCCATTTCACCGAAGAAAAGAGCGTCACGTTCAACAATTTCGCAAGTCAGACGGCATTTCTGCTGTGGCAGACGGGGCATCCGGATTTTCAGCCGAGCAAATGAAGCGCACGTTGCCGTCTCACGGCGGGGCGTTTAGACTAATCCTCTCGTATCTTCTTAAGGCCCTTTCAACACGAGGGTATCATGCGCCTGTCCTTGATGACTCCGGTGGTTCTGCTTTGCGGCTCTGTGGCGACTTCTGCGATCGCTCAAATCGCGACGACGCAGCCTGCCAGCTCACGGAATCCGCGAGTGATCTATGTGGTGCCGGAAGACCAGAGCTTTCGCCAGGCCAGTCCATATATGCCGCCGCCGCCTCGCGTGATCGCGCCCGATTCGATTGCCCAGCAATATTCAGTGGTGATTCGGCTGGACTCTGCCGCGGACAGCACCCCGACCCCAGCCAATACGCCGATCAGCAATCATGATACGCAAATGGCGGCATCCCTGCTGACCAGCACGGCAATAATCGATCCGGCCGCTTCGCGGGCTCTGGGACTTTCGCCACAGCAGCGCCGCGATGCCGTCGTGGTCAACATGTACCTCACCGGACTTCGGATCGCGCGCGTCGAAGCCACCCTCCTGAAGGGTCATGGTGATTATGCTCCCGACGCGGCGCGGAAATTAACGTCGGCGTTGCTGGAATCGTTGAAGAAAGCTTTTGAACAATCCGCTCAAGCAGCACGCAAGGCAGCTATCGCCCGGCGAGGCTCGGTCGAGAAGGAACTGAAAGAGACAAAGGACCAGGCGGACGCGCTGCACGCGAAGATCCGCGAACTCCGAAATGTGAACCCGAACACCATGCGCGGCATGGATGCTCAGTCCGCCCTGGACACTCTCAAAAACCAGAAGCGAAATAATGAATCGGAGATCGCGCGCCTCAAGGAGCGATTGGCGTCGATCGAGCCGGCATCCGCACCCCTCGCCAAAGAACTGGCCGAAGTGGTGAAGCTGCGAGAACAGCAACTCGAGGTAGTCAAAAAGAGTCAACAGGCCGGAACCGCGACACCGGCCGATGTGGCTGACGCACAGGCAAAGCTGATTGAATCGCGTGCCGCCCTCGCACAGGCCACTCAGTCCTCGTCTCCCAGCCGCTTCGATCGGGGCGGCGAAGTCACCAGCCTGCGCAGCTCAATAGCGGACGCCGAAGAGCATCTCAAGCAAACCAACGAGCAGATTGCCAAGCTGGAAGACCCGAAGCTGGCGGCGGCGTTCGACCAACTGCCGCAAATGCAGAGCGAAGAACAGCGCCTTCGAAGCAGACTTTTTGAGTTGAATACCCGCCTGGAGCAAATTTCCCGCGCCAGCGACGTCGATGCGGGAGTCACGATCACGCTGCTCGATGGTTCGCAGGGCACCGACGAAGAGCGATGACCGCCAACGTCACGAAAAGCTATAAACCAAAGCTATAAACCCTTGACAAGCGTCGCGACCGTGGCGGTCAGCTCGGCGGGTTCGATGGGCTTGGCCAGGTGCATCTGGTAACCCGCGAGAAGCGCCTGCCGGCGATCTTCGTTGCGCGCCAGAGCCGTCAGGGCGACGGCGGGCACGCGGCCTCCCTGGCCTTCCTGAAGCGAGCGAATTCGACGAATCAGAGAATAGCCGTCTTCTTCGGGCATACTTAAATCGCTGATCAGAATGTCGGGGTGCAGTTCGCCCATCAAATCGAAGGCTTCGCGGGCCGTGCCGACCGCTGTCACCTGTGCTCCGCTGCGCCTTAGAATGTGCTCCACCAGTTCGCGGGCATCAACTTCATCGTCGACCACAAGAATGCGCACGCCATTCAAAGCACCATCCTGGTTGCGAGCCATCGCGCGCGATGCCGATTCACGTCCCGCAAGCCGGCGCGGATCAGCAAGAGGAATGCGCACGCTGAAAGTCGCGCCTTTATTTTCGCCGCGACTCTCGGCCGCCACCGATCCGCCGTGCAATTCGACCAGGTGGCGCACGATCGCCAGCCCCAGCCCAAGACCGCCATGGCGGCGCGTGCTGCTGGCATCCTGCTGGCGAAGCCGATCGAAAACGTATGGAAGGAATTCGGCTTTAATTCCCTGCCCAGTATCGCAGACGACGATTTCCGCCTGATCTCCAGTCGTCTGCAGAAACAACTGCACCTTGCCGCCCTTGGGTGTGAACTTGATGGCGTTCGATAAAAGGTTCCAGACCACCTGCTGCAAGCGATTAGGATCGCCCAGCACCGGCGTCGCGTGCGAATCGAGGATGGGAACCAATCGAACACCCTTGGCTTCGGCCGTGGGCCGAACCGAATCGAGCGCGGCTTCAACCGCTGCGGGCAAATCCACTTTTTCCAGCTCGAGCCGAAGCTTGCCGGAGATGATGCGCGATAGATCGAGAAGATCTTCGATCAACTGCGCCTGGACTTTCGCATTGCGCTCGATGGTTTCCAGGGCATGAGTAAATTCTTCGCCCTCGACCCCGCCCACCGCCAGCAGCTGCGCCCAGCCGAGGATTGCATTCAATGGCGTGCGAAGCTCATGTGAAAGCGTGGCAAGGAATTCATCCTTGGTGCGATTCGCTGACTCCGCTTCGGCACGAGCCGCGCGCTCGGCAGCCAGCAGCCGGTTGCGATCCTCTTCGACCACATGCAAGTCGGTCACGTCCTGAAGGATCAGCACCACTTCGCGCAGCTCGCCTCCATCTTTGACAGGATACAAATGTGCCTGCACCCAGCGCGGGCGGCCGGAGAATCCGCTGATGGTCGGGTCATAGCGCAGCGGAGGCAGCGTGACCGCCGATCCGGCAAATGCGCTGCGGATCTGCTCCGCATGCTCGCTGCCAAGAATCTGTGGATCCTTCATCAGGTTGTAATGGCCGGCCTTGTGCGGATCGGCTTCCCACAGATCGTTCCAGGCGCGGTTGGCCAGGATGGCCGTCCCGTCCGCGGCGAAAATTTGAATGCTCAGTGGAGATTGCTCGAAGAACGTGCGGAAGCGACGTTCACTTTCGGCCATTGCGCGCTCGGAGCGGCGCAGCTTCGTCGCAGTGAGCTCCGCCAACCCACGTGCCTTGACCAGCGAATGGGTCGCCAGGAAAAGGACGCCGGAAATCAGAACGCCAAGTCCCAATACGGCCCCGCCGATGCCCCACCCGGTGCTTGGCCCAAACTGAGGTCGCGCAGCAAAAGTCAGCGTCCATTGCCGACCGGCGACGACCTGTTGTTTAGGAGCAAGTTCCTCATATCCATTCGCAAAGGAGTAATTCCGCCCTCCGGTCGAAGCGCTCTGATACAGCAGATGCTCTGGGGTGGTGGCGATGCCATCGTAGACGGCATATTCCAGGGCCGAATCGTCGTCCGAATCGGTGATTTCCTTCAAGAGATCGTTGGCGCGAAACGGGCAGTACACGAAGCCGATCAGAGATTCCCGTCGCTCCTGCACGCTGTTGGGCAGGCCTCGGTAAACCGGCAGGAAAATCAGCAATCCCGCGCGCTGGCCCTGATCCAAATCCTGGACGAGGCGAACCTTCCCCGAAGCCATGCATTTGCCGCTGTCGCGCGCGCGTTCCATCGCATGCAGGCGAGTATCATCGGAGCTCATGTCATAGCCGATTGCTTTCTGATTGCCTCCACCCTTCGGCAGAAGATAAGCAACGATCGCGTGATCGGATTGATCCGATTGTGACCAGACCTTGAAATCCGCATTGCCATTGGAGTGCATCTGCCGGGCATACGCATCGATTTTCGATGTGGGCAACCATCGCGCAAAACCGATTCCCAGAACGCCTTCGTAGCTTTCTTTCAAATGCTGTTTCTCGACAAAGGCGGCAAATTCCGGGGGCGTTACTTCCTTGTCGGCAGTAAACAAGCCCGCCAGCCCGCGAAGCAGCGCTTCGTATTCTCGAGTATGCAGGTCGATCTGACTGGTGATTTCGTGAATCGAGGTTCGGATCGAATTGCGGAAGCGCAAACGGTCGCGCGTCTGAAGATTGTTGGCCACGGTAAACGCGGCCAATATTGTCAGGACCAGCGTACCCGCGACGACGATCAGCGGAATCACGGCGCGCGGAAGCCACCTGCCGTTTAGGGGCTCGGCTGAGTGCCGTTTTGCCCGAGAAGAACTCATGGAATTTGCGGGCAACTTCTCCATTTAGCCCTGTCACCTCCGTGAATCCAGCCTAGCAATGATCCTACTCGGAACAAGCCAAAACGCAGAAGAACTATGGTGATTATTTCGCCTCTGGCGATTGGGCGTGCCCAACCAGCACCGGCAGGCGAACGACGAACGTCGTGCC